>JBQCJC010000717.1:0-10333 GCA_051953135.1 Thermoanaerobaculia bacterium
CGCCGGTCCAGCCGGCGAGGCGCCGGCGCTCCGCCTACGACGAAAACTGCACGGAGCGTCGCGTTAACGATCCCATCCAGAACCCGCTGATCGGAAACTCCACCTCATCCCGCTCATCGCTTGCGCCGGCCGCAACGAGCAGCGGCACGAAATGCTCGCGCGTCGGCAGCGCGAGATTCACCGCCGGTCCTTTGTGCTCGTAATCGAGCAACGCATCGAAGTTGCGCGTGCGCACCGCGTCCGCCGTCCACTCATCGAACTCCTCGGCCCACGACGGCGGCGCACTCTCGCCATGCCAGTTCAGTGCGCGGAGATTGTGCGTGATGAACCCACTGCCGATGATCAGCACTCCTTCATCGCGCAACGGTGCGAGCGAGCGTCCGAGCTCGAACAACTCGCGAGGATTCTCACTCGGCAGTGAAAGCTGCAGGACAGGAATGTCGGCTTCGGGATACATCGCGACGAGCGGCACATACGCACCATGATCGAGCCCGCGCTCCGGATCATCCGCAACCTGCGCGAGTGTGTCGCGCAGTCGTTGCGCAAGCGCGGGCGCACCCGGCGCGGGATAGCGCTGCTCGTAGTAATGCCGCGGAAATCCGTAGAAGTCGTAGATCAGCGGAACGGTGCGCGTGGCGCCGATCGTCGCCGGCCGCTGCTCCCAGTGCGCCGACAACATCAGAATCGACTCCGGCCGCGGCATCGACTTCGCCCAGTCGTTCAACTCCTGCACCCACTCCGCATCATCGAGAAGCGGCGGCGCGCCGTGTGCGAGAAAGAGCGCGGGCAGGCGAGTCATGCATCATGCAACGCGATGCACACGCGCAGCTAATCCTTCCGCGCGACGAACGCGATGCTGGCCGCGCGATGCAACGCATCGAGCTGCTTCTCGCGCTCCGACCATCGGAAATATTTGCGCGGCGAAAGCATCGGCAATGCGCGCCCGACAACATCCGTGAGCGCGAGCAGCATCCGCTGCGGCTTCGAATACCGACCCATCTTCGCCAGCGAATGCAGCGTGTCGTACGACGGCCACAAACGCAGCGGCCGCAATCCCGCGCGCTGCAACAACTCCAGCACGCCGAACGCCGTGTGATGCAGATACGAATCGTGAAACGGTTCGCCCTGCGACACCACGCCCGCGAAGACGCCGCCGCTCTTCAACACACGACGCACTTCCTGCGCCGCGAACAGCGGTTGATACAAATGCTCGAACACCGCGTACGAGATCACGACGTCGAACGTCGAGGCGCGAAACGGAATCGCGTGCGCATCGGCGAGCAGATCCGCGGCGTTCGAGCTGAAATCGACGCCGGCGTATTGCGCGCCGTAGTGCTGCGCGGGCACGGCCTGATCGCGCGGACCGCATCCCAGATCGAGCAGCGCGATTCCGGGTTGCATCGTTTCGGAGATCGCCGAGAACAATTCGGCCGAGTCGCGCCACACGCGCGGTCCGTCATACGTCACGACCGGACGCGAGACATCGACGCGATCGAGCTCCGCATGCGCATGCGATCCAACCGGCACATCGAGCGTGCGCACGCGCGGATTGCGCGGCCGCAGATCGAGCGGCGATGCGTACGTCGTCACGAAGCCGCACGCGCACTGCGTGCCGTCGAGATCGCGCGCGCAATCCGGGCACGCGAGGAACCCTCGAAACCACTCGTTCGCCATTTGGTGTGACACAAGGATACCCGGGTAGGGAAGTCCATCCCTGCGACCACTCCTATCATGAGCAAACAAATCCAAAATCGGAGAACTGCAACATGCCGTTGAGCGCGATGCCCGATCCGTCTGTCCTGCGGCGGTGGCTGGAGACTCTGCAGGGACGCGACCCGAAGCTGTACGAGGAGCTGAGCGCGAAACTCGTGGCGCGCGAATCGGCGGTGACGAACGAGAGCACCGACGGCGGCGGCAGCGGCGTCGACGTCGTGCTCGAAACGATCGTGCGCTCGGGCCGCCCCGCGCTGCTCGTGCAAAACAACAAGATCACTCCGAAAGACGATGAGACCGAAGACGCGGCGAAGCTGATGATCCAGCGTCTGCTCGATGCGAAGACGCTCATCGAGCCGCTGATTCCGCTCGTCGGCCGCATCGACATGGGCAATCACGCCAGCGGACTCACGTACGCCGGCACCGGATGGCTCATCGCGAAAGACAAGGTCGTGACCAATCGTCACGTCGCGGAGCTCATCTCGCGCGCCGACGGCGCGCAGTTCACGTTCCGTCCTGGACGTTTCGGCGATCCGCTGGAAGTCTCGATCGACTTTCGTCACGAGTACACCGTCAACGCGACCGACTCCGCGCCGGTGCTGCGCGTGCTGTACATCGAAGGCGATTCACGCGATGCGGACTTTGCGCTGCTCGAGATCGGACGCCGCACCGATGGCTCGTTCAAAGATTTCATCGACATCGCCGAAAGCGATGCGACGCCCGATTCGGATATTGCGGTCGTCGGGTATCCCGCGCGCGCGCCGGCGCACATCATCGCGGATCAGGCGTGGATGGATCGGATCTACAACTCGACGTACGACATCAAGCGCGTTGCGCCGGGGTTGATGGGGAAGCCGAATCAAGGCTGGAACACGCACGACGCCACGACCCTCGGCGGCAACTCCGGCTCGGTCGTGCTCGATCTCAAAACCGGCAAAGCCGTCGGCCTGCACTTCGCCGGCTTGTACATGATCGAGAACTACTGCGTGCCCGCGTCGCGCCTGCAGAGGTATTTGAAGGAAACGCCGTGGACCCATCTCGGCGCGATCGAAACACCGCGACGCGATGCTCCTTCGGCGAATGTCGTCAGTCAATCAACGGCACAGGCAACCGCGAATGCGAGCGGTGAGATAACTGTAACCGTTCCGGTTACGATTCGAGTCTCGCTCGGCAACGCGACGGTCGATACTGCTGCCGCAAAACCAGCGGAGACGTCCGAGGACACGTCACCGCTGCCGCCGCCTCCGACGAAAACCGTCGAAGCCGCGGCCGCACTCGATCGCGAGATTCGCGGCAACGGCGTGCTCAAAGTTCGTCACGGCTATCTGATCGCGGGACAGGGACTCAGCGACAAGCCGTGTCTCGTCGTCGCCGCCGATCCCTCGCGCATGGACGAAGTACGTGCGCGCGTGCCGAAGGAATTCGGCGGATTCCCGGTCGACGTGCGTCCCGCATCATTGCGCGATCAGGCCGAAGGGACCGAGCTCGCACAGGAAGCGGGATTCAACATCGCGTACGACGATGACAATCGCACCGGCAAAGACTTCAGCTTCGACTTCGTCGAAGAAAAGATGGACGCGATCGTTCATGTCGGACCGGAGCGAAGCTGGGTCGTGCTGCAGGAGTTTCTGCGCGGCACGAAGAAAAAGCTCGTCTCATCGATCTACGAGTTTCACGCGAAGCACATCGCCGACGCGCTCGAGACCGAGCTCGATGAGGGCGCATCGCTGAAGATCGTTATGGCGCCGCAGACGCGCGACGCCAGTCACGGCAACGTTGCGCCGGGCGATTTCGCGCGCAAGCCGCGCTTCGAGAAATGGACGAACGATTTCGGCGACAACTTCGAAGGGATCTTCGTGCCGGTCGGCAACGGCGGACTCGTGGCGAAGGCGTACCACATCAAAGTCACGGTGCGCGATGACCGCACGGTGTGGCTGTCGAGCGGCAACTGGAAGCGCGCCAGCCAGCCGAACATTGCGAAGAAGGATCTCGATAATCCAAAGGAAACCGGCAAGGCCGGCAATCGCGAGTGGCATGTCGTGATCGACAACAAGACGCTCGCGTCGCGCTACCAGAATCACATCGCCGCCGATTACGAGCGCTGCAGCGAGCTCGGAGGAACGCTCGAAGCGGTGCAGGAAGAAGTGATGGTCGACGTGCCGATGACGGTGCTCGAAGCGGTGGAACTCGAAGCGGCACCGAAGCAGGTCTTCGAGCCGCTGCGCCTCAATCGCACGATCAAAGTGAAGCCGCTGCTCACGCCCGATCAGAAAGGCGCGGTGTATTCGAAAGCGGTGCTGGAGCTGATCAAGTCGGCGAAGAAGCAGCTGCTGTTTCAGAACCAGTACATCACCGTCGACGAACACTCGTCGGGCTTCTTCGGACAGCTCGTCGATGCGCTCGTCGATCGCTCGCGCAAGATCGACGATGTGCGCATAATTCTTCGCAGCGGCGGCGACGGATTCTTAGACAACATGGCCGAGTTGAAACGCCGCGGCATGGATGTGAATCGCTGCGTGAAGCGCATCAGCGCAACGCACACGAAGGGCATCATCGTCGACGGGAAGCGCGTGCTGATCGGCAGTCACAACTGGAGCTCGCTCGGCGTGACGCTCAATCGCGACGCGAGCCTCATCTTCCACGACGAGGACATCGCGCAGTACTTCGCGAAGGTGTTCGAGGAAGACTGGACTCGCTCCGCGTCGATCGAGACCGAATCGGTCTCGCCCGGCGGCGCGGCACGCATCGCGGTCGGTCCTGAACCACCTCCGGGATTCGTGCGCATGCCGCTGTCGAGTTACCTCGAGGGATGAACGCATGACGACGAAGAAGAAGGCCGCACCCGCGAGCGGCAGCGATGATCTGCGACAACTCGCCGAGCGAGCGCGCGTGCAACTCGCGGGTAAAGGCGGCGGCAATGCGAGCGTGCTGCTCGAGTCCGTGCAGCGCAAAGTGAGCGCGGTGGCACTCGAATCGGCGGTGGAGTTGCCGGGCGTCGATTCCGGCACGATGGAGACGGTGCCGGTCGTCGCAGCGCACGACGTCGTACGCGCGTCGCAGGAAGCGCTCGATATCGTGAGCAACGGCGGCAGCGCGTCGAATCTCAGTGATTTTCAACGCGTCAGTCTCGAGGCGATCGTGCAGCTCACCGGACGTCCGGCGATGCGCTATCGCGACGGGCAGGTGCAGCGTCCGCCGAACGAAGAAGGGGACAACGAGCGCTGGCAAACGTTCGTCACGACGGCGCGCACGAAGATCAATAAAGCGTCGGCATCGGTCGGTCAGGTCGCGCTCGCGGGCAACACGACGCCGCAGCCGATCGGCACGGCGTGGCGACTCGGCGAGGATCTCGTGATCACGAATCGGCACGTCGCCGCGCTGATGGTGTTCGATACGAGCGGTCCCACTTCGGACTGGAAGTACGACGCGAACAAAGCGTCGGTCGTGAGCTTCAACGTCACGGATGAAGCGAAGAAGACGATTCGCTTCGAGGTCGCGGAGTTGCTGTTCTGCGCGCAGGAGCAGAGCGTCGACTTCGCCGTGTTCCGTTTGGCGAAAGGCGCCGACGCGTTCCCGAAAGCTCTGCCGCTCGACTTCGATGCGACGAGCGTCGGACGCGAGCTCCAGATCGGCGGCAACACGAGTTTTCAGGGCGAGGCGATCTACGTCGTCGGTCATCCGTTTCGCCAGATCGCGACGTCCGCGACGTCGAGCGTGTTCGGCGTGGCGGATGGATTCAAGCGCTGCTCGCCGGGACTCGTCACGAAGATCTCGGAGTTCGAGCACGCGTTCGAGCACGATTCGTCGACGTTAGGCGGAAACTCGGGCTCGTGCGTGCTGAGTGTGAGCGGGCACAAAGTGGTCGGGCTGCACTACGGCGGCGTGAGCGTCGACTCGAATCAGGTCGGTCTCGCCAACGTCGCCCTCGGCTTCGCCCGGCTCGGCACACATCGCGCCGCCGAGATTCTGCGGAGCGGGAAGGTCGCCTAACGCCGGAACACGAGCGTGTACGTAAGCGGTGACGGCAGTCGCGACGCCGTCACCGTGACGTGTAGACGCAACTCGTCGCCACTCGCGGTGAACGTGTTCGTGCGATGGCCATCGCTCGCGTCGAATGTCTCGACGTACGTCGATTCATTCGTGAGCCGCCCGCTGACGCGAATCTTTTCGCCGTCGCGATTCCACGTGATCGACGCGCCGCTGAGCGGCAGCGTCAGCGTGTTCGCTCCCGCGGTCACGCGCGCAGCATCGGATGTGAACGAGAACGCCGCATTCGGATACACCGGATTCGTCTTGCGCAACCGTCCCCGCGCGATCGGTCTGGCGATGAAGTTCATCTTCGCAATCGATTTCTCGATCGCTGCATTCACGTCGCTGCTCTTCGCACGATCGAGAGTCCAGTGACCGGCGAGCGGGGATTCAGCGAATGCGGTGGTGGTGAGGAGAAGGAGAACGAGAACCGCGAGTGCTCTTCGCATAAGCAAAGAAATGGCCCACACGAGACACATTGCTCCCAGCGTGATCCACACCACGGATGAGCGCGCCTTCACAACCTACATTGCCTCCATCCCATCTTTGAGGAGAAAGAGTTGCGCCGCATCCTGTTTTGTCTGCTGTTCCTTTGTTCGTTCTCCGCGTTCGCTGACGGCCCCACGGCCGGCGCTCTGACGATGCAAACCGGCGGAACGATTCCCGTTGGTCCGTACACCTATCTCGACGTCGTGCATCCCGTCACCGCCGACGGCAACATCGACACCGTCGTCACGCGCTGGCTCACCGACAACGCGTGCAGCGACGAAGTGAAGATCCGTTTCTTTCGTACCGGCGTTCGCGGCATCAACGGTGAGCTCACGCTCGTCGGTGCCGCGGGACCATTCGCCGCGACGAACAACGTCAACGTCTTTACCTTCTCGCCGATCGCGGTGAAGCGCGGCGATCTGCTGGCGATCACGCAACTGAAGACGCCGTGCGGCGGCGTGACGTGGTCCGCGTCCGACGACGCCGATGTCGTGTACGAGATCGGCGGTGATTTCAACGGCGGTTTGCTCAACAACGTCTCCGTGCAGGCGCGGCGCGGCTACGCGCTCAACGCGGTCGCCAGTCAGGGACAGTCGCGTCTCATCGGCACGATTCCGGTCGTCGGCTCGGCACCCGGCAACTTCGGCTCGTTCTTCCGCACCGCGCTGACGCTGTCGAACACCAGCGGGTACGCGATGAACATCAGGCTCGTGTTCCATCCCGCGGGCGCCGCAGCATCGACGAGCGATCCGTCGACGACGTTCGCGCTTGCACCGCGGGCGACGAAGAATTTCGCCGACGTCGTGCAGTCGATGAGTCTCACCGGCCTCGGCTCGCTCGACATTTACAGCGACGCATACGAGCCGGTCGTCGTCGCACGCATCTTCAATGACGCGGGCGCCGCGGGCACGTCAGGATTCACGGAAGATGTCGTGAAGAGCAGCGACGGATACGAGCGCGATGAGTTCTTCTACGCGCCGCTTCCGACGGATCTCGAAACCTTCCGCGTGAACATCGGCATTCGCACGTTCGGCGCGGCGACGATTGTCTGCGGTGTTTATCGCGCGGACGGCACGTACGCAGGATCCGGCGCAACGAGAACGTATCCCGCGAATTTCTTCGAACAGGTTTCGCTGGCGACGCTTACCGGCGGCATCACGCCGCCCGCCGGCGGGATGCTGCAGTTCTACGTCGAGAGCGGCGGCCCCGTCGTGCTCTACACCGCCACCACGGACAACCGCACGAACGATGGCAGTTTGAAGATGTACACATTCAAATAGCCTCGCGCTTTTGCTACGGTGCGAGCATGAAGAAGTTCCTGCTGCTCCTCATGCTCGCACCGGCGGCGCTCGCGCAATTGCGTCCGGTGCACACGTTCTCCATCGTCGCGCGCGATCCCGAGACCGGCCAGATGGGCGTGGCGGTGCAATCGCACTGGTTCTCGGTCGGACAAGTCGTGCCGTGGGCCGAAGCGGGTGTCGGCGCGATTGCGACGCAGAGCTTCGTCGATCCGACGTACGGCAAGCTCGGACTCGAATTGCTGCGCGCCGGCAAAGGCGCGCCCGAAACGTTGCGCGCACTGCTGTCGAGCGATGCGTCGTGCGAAGTGCGGCAAGTCGGCGTCATCGATGCGAGTGGCAACGTCGCCACATTCACCGGCGCGAAAGACATCATCGCCGCGGGTGGAATCGCGGGGAGTGCAACATCGTCGAACAACATTCAGTGCGGATCGTTCGGCGGCACGCTGCACGTCGGAAAAGACTTTGCGGTGCAGGCGAATCTCATGGCCAACGACAAAGTGTGGCCCGCCATGGCGAAGGCGTACGCGGAAGCGAAAGGCGATCTCGCGGAGCGCATGCTCGCGGCGCTCGATGCGGCGCAATCGGTCGGCGGCGACATTCGCGGCAAGCAATCGGCCGCGCTCATCGTCGTGAATGCCAAAGCGACTGGTCGCTCGTGGCAGGATCGCGTGTTCGATCTGCGCGTAGATGACAACCCGACACCGCTCGCCGAACTGCGACGTCTGGTCACGCTGCAGCGCGCGTACAACCACATGAACGCGGGCGATCTTGCGGTCGAGCACAAGGACAACGCGGCGGCGCTGCGCGAATACAAAGCGGCGGAAGAGCTTGCGGCGAGCACGCCGGGTGTTCCGCCGAGCCGGCTCGCCGAGATGATTTACTGGCACGCGGTGGCGCTGGTGAACATGAATCGCGTCGACGAATCGCTGCCGCTGTTCGCGAAATCCTTCGCCATCGAAAGCGGCTGGCGCGAGCTCACGCCGCGTCTCGTGAAATCGGGGTTACTGCCGGATGATGATCAGACGATCCAACGCATCGTCGCAGCGAAATAAAGCGCGCGCACTGGTTGCGGTCGGCGCGGCAATCGCCGTGCTGGCCGGACTGTGGGTCGTGTTCGGATCGCAGCGCGTGAAGAATCGCGACTCGCGCGGACGCACGGTGATCGCGTTCGGTGATTCGCTCACCGCGGGCTACGGCGCACGCGCGGGCGAGGACTATCCCTCGCGTCTTGCATCGCTCATCAATCGCGAGGTGATCAACGCCGGCGTGAGCGGCGATACGACGGAGATGGCGCTGGCGCGCATCGATCGCGACGTGCTCGCCCGCGATCCCAAACTCGTCATCGTCGGGCTCGGCGGCAACGATTTTCTGCAATCGATTCCGCTCGCGACGACGGAAGCGAATCTGCGCAGCATCGTGCAGCGCATCCAGGCCCGCGGCGCGATGGTGATTCTCCTCGGCTACCGCTTCCCGAGTCTGCAGAACAATTACGGCGCGATGTACGAGCGCGTGGCGGCCGAGGAGCAATGTCTCCTCGTCCCCGATCTGCTCGACGGCATCCTCTCGGATTCCTCGCTCAAGAGCGACGAGATTCATCCCAACGCGCGCGGCTACGCAATCCTCGCGGAACGCATCGCTCCATCCGTGAAGAAGCTGCTGCGCTAACGCGCTGCGCAATCCCCTGAGGCAGTGCGATCGACGAACGTGCTGTTAGGCGGATCGTGGGGAATTGACGCGTGATGTCACTCCTAACAAAGAGGGGCGATCGGGTCTAACAAATCGGCGCCGTCTGCTCGCGTCGGGCGAGCCCATTTGTTACGTGCTGTTTGTCAGTGCGGTGTCGCTCTGCTCTCAATTTTGGGATGCATCACTGGAGGTTCAACATGAGCATGGGCAAGCCGCGAACGCACCAGCAGTTTCCGCTCAGCAGTTTTTTTCGGATGTTGGCGATCGTCGTTCTTTGTGTCACTCCAGTCGTTCATGCGCAATTTGTTCAGGGAACGAATGGACCAGCCGTCAACCCGGAACCGGTTGAGCCGCGGACCACACAGCGAGCGGAACTGTTCGACGAAGCTGCGTTAGTAAAGTCGATTCCTAACCCCGGGACCTTGAGCGGCAGGCAGGTTCGTTCGGATTATCGGGCGAACGACCTTTCACTCGAGGGAGTTGTGTCGGGATATTTCGCGAACGGACTGTTGCGGCTTACGGCAGACAAAGTCGCCAACAACAGGAGTAGTGGCACGTCCGGAACGCTGCGGCTGTCGTTGTGGGCTACCACATACAAACCTGTTTATGGCTCTACGTTGACCTATCGGCTCGGGTATTACCAATTCAGTCAGACATTGCCCGCCGGTTATTACTTCGGCCCCGTGGATCGAACCGTTACCTATGGCGGCGATCCTCCTGCAGGGACGTATTACATCACCATGACGATTGATGAATACGATGGGAATACCACGTACCTCGATGGCTACTCGTACCATGATCTGGTTGTTTTCACGACCACGACCACCTTTGGCGGAAACCAGTGTGTACCCGCGTCCATTGTCGTTCAACCGCAACCAGCGACGGCGAGCGCTGGAAGTGCAACGGTATCCGTCGTTGCAAACGGCACTGCACCGCTCAGTTATCAGTGGTATGTCGGAGCGAGCGGTAATACTAGTCAGCCAATCTCCGGGGCGACGTCGGCCACGCAGGGTCTTACGGGAATCGTTTCCCCTGTGACCGTATGGGTACGGGTGACCAATTGTGGCGGCTTCGTCAACAGCAACGCCGTCCTGTTATCGCCTGGAAATGTAGGC
>JBQCJC010000718.1:0-2278 GCA_051953135.1 Thermoanaerobaculia bacterium
CACCACATGGTGGCGTTTTTTTTTTTTTGTGGAAAATATTAGTCGGATTGAACTTACGGTGCTGCGAGCACAACCCTCGACTCAAAACAGTTTTCACCAGATTTTTCACGATCAATTGACGCGCCCGGCGTTAACGTGAACGCGTCAGGGTCCGCTCCTGAACTGAAATCCTGCGAGGTCTTCATGAAAAGCCGCTCGGCGCTGGCTGTAGCTCTATTTCTATTTCTTTCGTTTACGGCCGCGGCCGCCGAAGTGGTGACGGTTGTTGATACAGACCACAATGCCGCGACTGGCTGCATCGTGCGCGGATATTCAGGCATCGATGCGGTTGCAACGACGCGCGTCGACAACACGCCATCGGGCGTGATCGTCTCGTTCGTGCGCTTGCAGCGATGCGTCGCGGGCTCCCTCGGACCAGCGATCGAGCTTCCTGCAGGATGGCGCGTTCCGAGTGATGGTGCCGTGCAGCACGTCGAATCCGCGATTCCGTACGCCGCCCTCGGCATCGATCGCACCACGCCCGCGCGCTACGCATTCGTGCTCGTGCAGGATCCCGCGCTCCCGCTGGTGATTCCAGCGGACGGCTCGATGTTGACCTTCAACGCCGAAACGCGCCGCCGCTCCGCGGCTCCCGCGTACGAAGGCACATTACCGAAAGCCGATGGCCTGCTCGATGATTGGAAATCCTTTCAGAATCGCGCGTCCGCTGGACGCGTCGACGTGTGGATGCAGGCGGGTATCGATGCGCTCGTCCTTCGTTTTGACATTCGTTCCGCGGGTGGACCGCAAGCGACCGATGATGATTACGTCGTTCCGGTTGCAGGCACACTCAACATCGGCGCACCCGGCGTGCTCGCGAATGACTCCGATCCCGACGGTGATCCGCTCACCGCGCAACTCGTGACGCCGGCATCGCACGGCATCGTGTCGCTCGAGACCGACGGCTCCTTTGTTTATCAGCACGACGGCACGAGCGCGCCGTTCGACTCCTTCACGTATCGCGCATCCGACGGACTCACGACGTCTGACGCCGCGACCGTCAGCATCACGCCGGTCGTCGTCAACGAACGTCCCGTTGGTTCCGACGATCACTACAGCACGACGGAAGATCAGGTGCTCAACGTTGCGGCGCCTGGTGTGCTTGCGAACGATTCCGATCCCGATGGCGATCCGCTCACGGCCACGTTGCTGTCTGGTCCTGCATCCGGAACGCTGAACCTGCAGAGCGATGGTTCGTTCACGTACACGCCTGCCGCGAATTTCAATGGCAGCGTCACGTTCCTCTACACGGTCAGCGATGGCTCGCTCGTTTCGGAGCCGGTCGTCGTCACGATCGACATCACCGCCGTCAACGACGCGCCGTCGTTCAACGCTGGCGGCGATGTGACCGTGCTCGAAGATTCGGGTGCGTACTCGGCAGCGTGGGCGAGCGCGATCAGCGCCGGTCCCGCGGAAACACAAACGCTTTCGTTCGAGATCACGAACAACTCCAATCCGTCGTTGTTCAGCGTGCTGCCGGCGTTGTCGGCCACGGGCGTACTGACCTTCACCCCGGCCGCTGATGCGAATGGCTCCGCGACGATCACCGTTCGTCTGCACGACGATGGCGGTACCGCGAACGGTGGCGTCGATACCAGCGCCACGACGACGTTCACCATCAACTTCAACGCCGTCAATGACCCGCCGTCGTTCGTGCTGCCCGCGAATGCGCCTGCCGTTGATGAAGACAGCGGTGCGCAGACAGTCAACAACTTTACGACTTCGATCAGCGCCGGTCCCGCCGATGAATCCGCGCAGACGCTCACGTTCGGCGTGACGCAGACCAGCGCATCGTCGACGCTCACGTTCGCGGTCGCACCCGCGATTGCGGCGGACGGCACGCTCACGTACACGCCGGCCGCGAATGCGTTCGGCACCGCGACGTTCAACGTCGTGCTGACCGACAGCGGCACCGGGACCAACACCACGGCCGCACAGTCGTTCACGATCACCGTCAACGCGATCAACGACGCGCCGAGCTTTGCGATCGCCAGCAACCCGCCGGTGTCGAACGAAGACGGCGGCGCGCAGACGGTCAACAACTTTACGACTTCGATCTCGCAGGGCCCGAACGAAAGCGGCCAGGCGCTGACGTTCTCGCTCACACCAACTGGTACGACCGGCACGCTGACGTTCGCGTCCGCGCCGGTCATCGCCGCGGACGGCACGCTCACGTACACCGCGAGCGCGAACACCGCCGGGACCGCGACGTTCCTCGTCGTCCTGACCGACAGCGGTT
>JBQCJC010000719.1:0-4693 GCA_051953135.1 Thermoanaerobaculia bacterium
TGACGTAACCGCGCCCAGAGTGATCAAGCGCGTTGATCCTCAATATCCCGAATTAACTGGTCGATATGCCTTAGGAATTCTCATCGTCGAATGTGTGATCACGCGTCGCGGCACGGTGCGCAACGTGAAGGTATTGAAAGGCCCGGATAATGCTTTCACAAAAGCGACCATCGCGGCGCTCGAGCAGTGGCGTTTCGAGCCGGGTCTCCGAAAAGGAGAGCCTGTCGAAGTCATTTTTAATCTGACGGTGACTCATGTTCCGTATGCGGGCGTTCCTTATTCATTGCCATAGCTCGCTAGTGATGCCACTGCACTCCGGCGCCTAACTCCCCGCTGGAACTGACCGCGCCCGGGCTTCGGTCCGGCGCTGAAGCGCCTCGGCCGACCCACAAGAAAGTCGGCGTCACGTCGCGTGCAGGTAGCTCCTGCGGTCATCGGTCCTTAGTCGCTGCACGCGCCGCGCCGCGCGACTTCGTCACGCGGCACTGGCGCGGCAGTTCAGCGTGAAGCGTTAGGCGGACGAATCGCGATTTTCGTGATCGCACGCTTCCATGCGGATCGGTGTGGTTGCATGCTTCGCGCGCGGCCTGTTCGGATACGATTAGAAACCGCATGAAGGCACCGCCGGACACGAAGTTGCGTCGAAACAAACGGCATGCCGTTCGCCGCTCCGTGCTCGCTGCATTCACGGCGCACAGTGTTTTCGTCGGTGCCGTTCTACTCGTTGATAGCATTTCTTCGGCGATCACATTGCGAAATCTGCATGAGCAGATCGTCGATCGCCACGCATTTAACGCATGGTGGTGGCTGCAAGACCGATTTCCGCGCGAAATCGGAACGGTGGTGTACCCAATCGCGCGGTTGATTGGCTTAGACCGGACGTCGTTCCTCATTTGGCTCATCTGGTATCTCACGGTAGGCGCACTTCCCTACGTCCTCTTGGTGGCTATCATCGCCGCGTCGCGGGAACCACGTCAGAAACTGCGGCTCAATGACGGCGTGCCGAATGACACCGATGCGAAACGTGACGCGGCATCCGGATGACCCATCAGTGAATGTAGCCAAACCGCCTAACCGACCAAATGCCATGGCGGTTGAGTTTGGCTTCAAGCATGATGACGTGCTTTGTCGCGGCAGGATACGTATCGAGGAGCGTGAGAGGTCTGAGGTTCGCTTGTCGCGTCGTATCTATCGACGAACCAACGAAAGCCAAACACACTGCTCACTTGGTGCTACGCCATCGTTTCAGCCTTCCGTTCGCTTCACTGCACTAGTGCTTCTCCGTGCCGGACCCGGTGCCGCAGGAACGGTCGTTGTGAGGTCCGCGCTCGCGATGGGAGTCCACACATCGGAAGATTGGGAATCACTGTCCCTGGGCCCAGAGTACACGTTCGCATTTTTATGCCGGGAGGAATCAACTTAAGAGCCCTGAAGAATGGCATTGGCGCCCGCCTAACTCCCCGCTGGAACTGACCGCGCCCGGCTTCGGTCCGGCGCTGAAGCGCCTCGGCCGACCCACAAGAAAGTCGGCGTCACGTCGCGTGCAGGTAGCTCCCGCGGTCTATGGTCCTTAGTCGCTGCACGCGCCGCGCCGCGCGACTTCGTCACGCGACACTGGCGCGGCAGTTCAGCGTGAACCGTTAGGCGCGAGGAAGACGTCTCTGGTTAGGATCTCGGTAGTCGGCGACGTACGGCAAATTCGACAATGCGCTGTGCCGACACGCATATCGGAATATTCAGTGTTGGCTTGTAGTGGTATCAGTCAGTGGCTGCGCCTAAGCTACGTGCGCGTAGCGCGGCGTTCGCAAGCATCGCACCGTAGCGCGAAAGGAACGACATAAGGGCGTCGCGGGGAATCGTAATTCGCCATTTCCTGCCCTTATCGGTCCAGAACGAGAAAGTCATTAAGTGGTCAACTGTGAAGAGCGCGTGACTGATCGCATTGCGCAATGCACGTAGAAACTCATAACCGAATTCATGTGCCTCTGGCATCGGCGTCACACTGACCGAAAACGCAGCAAACGCTTCCGCCTCAGTCATGTCGCGAAATAACTGATCGGTCCGGGGTAGATTAAGAAGCTCTTTCGGAACCACGATGAGGCAGTAGAGTAGTGAGACGACTTGCGCGTGATTCATAATCGAGTATTCGCCAGCGATCAAGCCTTGGTTACGGTAAGGTTCAGTGTTGAAGAGTGCCTGCGTGGCCTTGTCAAGAGCCGGCAAGAGAGTTGGACTCTGCAGAATCTGGTGATTGATGAACGCACGTGCCGGTATCTCATAGCGGAGGTCATACTGAGATGATGTCATGGTGTCTCCCTTTATGTGCGTAGGTGTGGCGTGTGTGCCACGTGGTGACACGCACGGAAGTCATTGGTACGGTACGACTTTCTGCGTGCTTTCGCACCTCTCGATGATGGGGGCCGAGAATCAACCGCTCAGAGCAAAATATAAAGCGTACGGCCCCTCTGTACGAAGCCGGCGCCTAACTCCACACTGAAGCTGCCCGCGCCCGGCTTCGGTCCGGCGCTGAAGCGCCTCGGCCGACCCACAAGAAAGTCGGCGTCACGTCGCGTGCAGATAGCTCCCCCGGTCATTGATCCTTAGTCGCTGCACGCGCCGCGCCGCGCGACTTCGTCGCGCGGCCCTGGCGCGGCAGCTTAGTGCGAAGCCGTTAGGCGCGCCGTATGTTGAATGCTTACAGCGAAGCGCACGTGGTATACCGTGCCTGAGTCCAGCCGCTGCCCTGCTACAGGAGTAGATGAGACGATCTTCTTGGATACCGTGGGCGGGTCTGCGATGATCCGATCGGGGGTCAGGTGGGAGCTCATGACGCGTGCGCCAACTCTTGGTGGCGTTCCATCGGACCGTTATCAGGCGCATATTCACATCATGCTTCTTGTTCGGATGGCTTCGAGCGGCCATTTAGAGAGAGTCGAGACGGACGTCGCGTCATCCGACCGCCAGGTGTATTCCGATTACGTTGCCGCCGTTGAGCGCGTGATGTCCGCTTCCGCGTATGCGCGCGCACCTCGTCGAGCTGATTTCGTCGTGGATCGAGACGGGAATCGATCGGTCGTATGTACGCCGCAGCCGACCGACGAGGAGCTCGATGTTCTGCTCCACCGAATGCGGCCACTGATACTACAGAGCGAACCATTTAGCTTTCTCACGGTTGCGAACAGGGTGGGTGTTGCATTCCAGAATCCTGTGCTGCGTAGGTTCCTTCGTGCGGAGCGGGATAGGTTTTCTGGCGTACGTTGGCGGGAAATGTGGGAGATCGTTGCTGATGGCATGGTGTTGAACTCGGACGACCTGTTCAGAAAATGGCTAAATGGTCTCGAATATCATCGTGATCCCGAAAAACGGACTGAGATTGAAACACTCACACGGACATCGATGCCCGGCCTTTTCCCGTGGGTACGGACGGCGATGCTTTTCGAAAAAATAAAAGCCGTGTCCAATCTGGCAGATTTTCTTCGGGTGGCACTCGGCAGGACCTTTTCGTTCGAGTACGACGGCTGGATCGTGGAACGGTACCAGTCGGGCGCCTAACTCCACACTGAAGCTAACCGCGCCCGGCTTCGGTCCGGCGCTGAAGCGCCTCGGCCGACCCACAAGAAGTCGGCGTCACGTCGCGTGCAGGTAGCTCCTGCGGCCGTTGGTCCTTAGTCGCTGCACGCGCCGTACCGCGCGACTTCGTCGCGCGGCACTGGCGCGGCAGCTTAGTGCGAAGCCGTTGGGCAGACCGAAAGGCGTGTTCACCAACGCGACGATGAATCGGTACAATCGATACTATGCGCTTCATCGACGCGACTGTAGGTCGTATTTCAAAGCTCATGAACCGCACGGGGCGACGCAATCAAACAGTGGTGCCTTCTTACTGGGGAGCGATCGTGACTGAAGTGCGTTCTGTTGGAGAATTACTCGACTATGTCGCAACGCGTGTCTCTGTTGATAACCGCATCCTGTGGTTCCGCGGGCACCGCTCTCGCGAATGGCCGGTTGCGCCGAGCATCTGGCGCGGATACGACGCTGATGACGAGCGAAACTTCACGAATCGATTCCGCTCTAGAGCGACTACACGCATGCAAACGGCGCCTCAATACGATGACTCGGCATATTGGCTGAGCGTTATGCAACACTATGGCCTGCCGACGCGCCTTCTCGATTGGACAAGATCCCCACTGATCGCGGCGTACTTCGCGCTTCAGAATTACATTTATAGCAAACGATCACAACCGCAGGACGCATGTATCTGGGTACTCGAGCCGCACATTTTAAACGTCTTGGAAGGATTCGACAACGTAACGCCGGCGCTAGATGCGCACACATGCGTCCCTATGCTAACGCCTGCATTCACGCATCGGGACAAAGAGAATAACAAAGTTATAGCGGCAATGGCGGCGGAGCGAGACTTGCGCATGTTCGTCCAGCAGGGTTGCTTTACGGTCCATTCTGCGCGTCGGCCGCTGAACGACCGATCCGATCGCGATAAGTTTCTGACCGAGATCTTAATCCCGGCTGAATGCATTCGTGGGTTTGCTCAAGCTCTAGATGTTGCGGGCTTCAGAAAGGGTGACCTGTTTCCGGATCTGGCCAACCTTGCCGACGAATTGAAAGGGCTTTATCCTCCCAGCGTAGGGGCGTCGTAGGTTATAAGCGTCCCATGTCCGGCTGCCCAACTCCACACTGA
>JBQCJC010000720.1:0-2950 GCA_051953135.1 Thermoanaerobaculia bacterium
GGCGCCTTCACGCGCGGACTTTACGCAGTACAGCCACAGCTTCCGTTCGTTCATGCTCCAGATCTCCGCGAACGTCGGCTTCCCGTCTTCACGCCCCGCCTGCAGGCTCTTGTCCACGCATCCGCGCCTCCCCAACGCGCCGCGGCGCGAACCGTCCCTGCACGTTCAGAGGTGCTGATGGCCAGCCTTACGGCACAGCAGGCAAACGCATGAATTCGGATTGTTCTGAAAGTGCCAGGACCGGCGGCACCGACCGAATGACGCAGTGATGTGGATTTCGTGATTTTTGACGGCCGAAAAGACTGCAACCATTCCGGAACCACGCGAAGATGGAACGCAGGTTCCCCGGCAAAAACACGCCAGGGAACCTGGGAGAAGAAACCTGCATCATCCGCCTACGGCCGGAGATGGAATCAGGGCGCTGGCCACGAGCGGGATTTCGCGCGGCTCCGACGTGCGCTGGAACACGTACACCCGACCCTCGGCGCGCTCGCCCGATCCAAACTTCAGTTGCACCATGTTCTGCACATACGAGAGCTCTCCGCTTCCACACCAGAACTGGTAGAAGTCATTCCTCGGCGGTGACTGCGGCGTGACGAGCACCTCGTACGTGGAACGAGTGCGGGGAACGATGTCGAGCGAGAGATTGCCCGGCTTCGATTTCTGCGGATACGACCCGATGCCCGCATCGAGCTCGTATGCCGCGCTGGTCACATCGGCATCGATGCCGCCCGCGCTTGCAACAGAAACGCAGATGTTCGCGCGCGTGAAGAGAATCGCGGGCGCCACTCCCGGCGGATGTTGAAACGACACTTCGCCGATGTCTTTCGGCCCGCGCTCGAGTCTCGCGAGTTGATCGCTGTCGAGCACCGACGCGAGTGCGTCGCCGGCATCCAGGCGTGAGTCACACGCATACGTGCAGACGAGGATCTGCTGCTGGTCGTCGTCGTTGTTGCGATACCAGACGCGCGTGCTCGGAATCTCGTCGAGCAAACTGCCGCCTTCACGGCGCACCTGATTCCATCCGATGAGCAGGGGCACGTCCCACGCGTCGAAGGAGAGCAGCAACAGCGAGCCGTTTCTCGGCCGCTCTGCAAGCGCGCTTTCGATGATGGGCATCGAGTCATTGCGGTTCATGGCTCTCTCCTTTCTAAACGACCGGACGGCGCGTCCCTGCTGCCGCAAGTGTCGCCGGTCCTGCGCTGATGAGCCGCGGCAGATAGTCCGCGGGCGATGGGGGAATCGTGGTGAACGGCATGTTCGCCGGGAGAATGTTCGCAGGTGGCGCGGGATTGGCGAGGCGTGCCGCCGCATCCCAGATCACGCTCGTCGGATTGAACGCCAGCCAGCAGATCTCGTGATACGCCCAATTCCAGATGCGCCAATCCGCGGCCGTGCCGGCAACGCCGCCGATCCCGAGGATCGCGTTCGTGGTCATGTTGTTGAAGCGTCCTTCGATCGTCGTCGCGCCGAGAAGATTCGACAGCGTCGTCACCGCATTCGCGCAATCGGTGCAATTCATCGCGAACGCGGTGCCGATCGCGGCGAGAAAACCGGTGAGGTTGTAGTTCACCGTTCCGAACACCGTCAGCGTCTGATAGCGCGCGCCGCTGCCGTTGATCCCGTTGGCCATTGCCGTCGTCGCCGCGAGTGTGGTCGTCGTGCCGTTCGCAAAGACGCAAGCCCACTGCAGCGCGCTCGCCCACGGCAACTGATTCGATCCTGCCGCCTGCGTCCATGGTGCGGATGGAACGGCGAGCACGACGAAGATGATGTGGTGCGTCGTGTCGAAGTTCTGGAATCCACCGCCCGGGTCGTACTCCCACGTCCACGTGACCTGCTGGCGCGTGACTCCGGTGCCGGCAGTCCATCCGGGATTGAGCGCGAACTGGATCGCGGCGTTACCGGCGCCGTCGAACGTGACGGGCGTCGCCGGAATCGCGCCGAGAATCGTGCCGGGTGCGGCGACTGCGCGAATCGGAACGGTCGCACCCGCGGGACCGCCGGTGAATGTCACGTCGAGTCGCACCGCGTTCCCCGCGGCGACGACGGGATCACGCGCGTAAAGCGCAGGCTCGCTGCGAACGCCACGCGAGTACTCCGGCGTCACGATCGCGTTCGCATAGTTCTCGCGCATGTTCAGCGCGCTCGACGCCGGATTCGCATCGATGTTGAAAGTGATGGTCTGGACGAACAAAGGCATTGCGTCTCCTCCTGACGGAGTGACGCGGGAGAGGGGATTTGGTGAACTTAGCGAGCGATGAGAGGGAGGAGTGATGAGAGATGAACGATGAGAGATGAACGATGAGAGATGAACGATGAGCGATGAGGGTCGTCGCGAGATGCATGTTCATTGACATGACGTCAGCTTGAAGGATGCGGCTCTCGCGACGACCCTCATCGTTCATCGCTCATCTCTCATCGCTCGCTCCAACGCGGACCACCGCCACGCACGACGCCCCCTCAGTTCGTGAAGAACTCCTTCACCTTATCGAACACGCCCTTCTCCTCCGGCGGTTCTTCACCTTCGAGCGCTGCGAGTTTCTCCAGCATTTCGCGCTGCTCGGGGTTGAGGGATTGCGGGATGCGCACCGCGACGTGCACGTAGTGATCGCCGCGGCCGGAGCCGTCGATGAACGGAACGCCTTTGTTGCGCAGGCGGAACACTTGATTCGGCTGCGTGCCGGATGGGATTTTCAGCGGCTCTTCGCCGTCGATCGTCTGCACCTTCACATCACCGCCGAGCGCCGCCTGCGTGTAGCTCACCGATTGCTCGGCGTGAATGTCGTAATCGCGGCGCTGGAACTTCGCGTGCTCGCGAACGGAGATGAACACGTAGAGATCGCCCGCGGGTCCGCCGTTGAAACCGGCTTCGCCTTCGCCAGCGACGCGCAGTCGTGATCCATCATCGACGCCCGCCGGAATCTTCACCGAGATCTTCTTCTCTTCG
>JBQCJC010000721.1:0-5918 GCA_051953135.1 Thermoanaerobaculia bacterium
CGTCGACGAGACGATCGATGTGATCGTGAAGTGTACGAACCGTACGATCGTGCGCGTGCCGATGCCGAAGTCGATCGCGAAGGCAGCACTGAATTACGTGCCTGGTGTCTATCGGCTCATGCGCATTCCTGCACCGGCCGTCGATTACTTCGTGCATCCGACGCAATACGACACGACGAACGCCACGCGCGATCTCGCGAGCATCGGCATCACCGCGCCGCGGTTTCGCGATTACGCGACGAAGCTCGTCGACTTCGTGCGCGATCATCCCGAGATCGGTTCGGCGGCGATGATCTGATGAGTGTTCGCGTCACGTCGCTGTCTGCATACGCCGATGCGCGTGGCGAGAGTTACTCGCTTCCGCTCACGCTCGCGTCGTTTGCGGAGTGCCACATCGCGACGGTGCGGCCCGGCTGCATTCGCGGCAATCACGTTCACGCGACGCGGCGCGAGCTGCTGGCGGTGCTGTACACGGATCGGTGGACACTGTTCTGGGACGAAGGTGAAGGTACCGATGTGCAGTCGCGTACGTTCGAAGGGCGCGGCGCGGTGTTGATGGATGTCGATCCGGATTGCGCGCATGCAGTGCGCAATGACGGCGCGGCGGAATTGCAGCTGGTGTCGATCGGCGATACGGCGACGACGGATACGAAACAACGCATTCTCGCGAAGCCGCTGACGAAGCTCGCCGGACTCGATGGTTGTCCCGAGGGTTGGGTTGCAGTGATTGAGGATGACTCGAGGATTGAAGCGCGGATCGTGCGCAGCGATGAAGAGTTGATCGCGTTGTTTGCGCAATGCGCGGTGGTGGCGATCGACATTCCGATCGGACTCACGCAGCGAGGCGGGCGTCCCTGCGATCATCACGCGCGCCGTCATCTTGGGAATCGCGCCTCGAGCGTTTTCTCCGCGCCGATCCGCGACATCCTCGGCATCCGCGAATACGCCGAGGCGAATCGCGTGTCGCGTGAGATTCAGGGCAAAGGCATTTCGAAGCAGTGCTTCATGATCGTGCCGAAGATCGCGCAGATCGATCGCATTCTGCAGCGCCATCACGAACTGCGATCGCGCGTGTATGAAGTGCATCCCGAGGTTTCGTTTGCGGTGTGGAACGAAACGCCGATTGTGGAGACGAAACACACGAAGGCGGGACTCGCCGCACGACGCGCGCTCATCGAATCGCATTTCGATGCAGTGCCGGAGACGCCGCGCGGTGCGAGCGAGAACGATCTGCTCGATGCGATGGCCGCGTTGTGGACCGCGCGACGCATTCGCGCGGGGAAATCGCAATCGTTCGGCGATGCGCACGTCGATGTGACGGGATTGCCGATGCGAATCGTCTATTGAGAAACGGAGCGTCGACTTGAAAGCCGGCGCTCCGATGTGAGCAAAAATGCCGGCAGGAGTGGGGGAACTCCTGCCGGCGCCGACTGCCCACTGTCGACCTGCGAGAAAGCGATTTACTTGCGCGCCGCGATCATCACGCCCGCGCCCTGAGTCTGCGTCTTCGGCACGAGCATCTTCGCGAGCTTCACGTCGTGACCGTAGATGTCGTCGAGGAACAGCACGTCGCCGTTCTCGCGCGCCACCACGGTGTTGTAGAAGATGACCACCGGGATCGCGCGGTCGAGCGTCACGTACACATCGTCACGCTTGCCGTTGATCGCGGCTTTGATCTTGTCGCGGTTCCACTCCGGCTTCTGCTGCAGCACCCACTCCGCCAGCGCCACCGGATGTTCGACGCGCACGCAACCGTGACTGAAGTCGCGGCGAGTGCGGCTGAAGAGCGACTGCGACGGCGTCGAGTGGAGATACACGTTGTTGTCGTTCGGGAAGAGGAACTTCACGAGGCCGAGCGCATTCGACGTTCCCGGCTTCTGGCGCACGCGAAGCGAACCTTTGCGCACCTTGGCCACGGTGTCTTCATTGATCGACTGCACGCGACCGCTGTCGTCCACCACTTCGTAGTTGTTGCGCGCGGCGTAACCCGAATCGAGCTTCGACGCGATCTCAGTCTTCTGAATGCTTGGCGGCACGTTCCAGTACGGGCGGAACACGACGTGCTTCATGTCGCCTTCGAACACCGGCGTCTGGTGACCCGCGGCCTTACCGACGACGACGCGCATGTCGATGTCGTGCTGTCCGTCCGCTGAGATGCCGTGCAGGCGGAACTCGGGGATGTTCACGACGATCGCCGGAGCCTGAAGTTGATTCGGCGTCCAGCGCGCACGTTCGATTGCACGCGTGATCTGCGCGACGCGATCCGACGCCGGCGTGTTGAGCGCGGCGAACGTTTTCTTGCTGACGACGCCGTCGGCGTCGAGACCGTGGCGCGACTGGAAGTGCTTCACGGCGTCGACGATCGCGCCTTCGTACTTCGTTCCGTTGACGGTTGCAGTCGGTGCAAGGTCGCCGTGGAGGCGAAGTTTCGCGGTGAGCTGCGGCAGGCCGGCGTAGTCGTCGCCGATGTTCAGCTTCGTCACGACCGGAACCTGTTCGTCATTCGCCTGCGCGATGCGGCGATAGGTCGCCAGCGCGGTGATGAGGTTGCGATAGTCGTCGCTCTGCGGTTCGATCGAGGAAAGAATCGCGTTCACATCGGACGTCGTGGAAACCGTCTCGACGAGCGCGGCGTAGTTGGCCTGCTTGTCCTGCACGTCGATGTCGAAATCGACGGACTGCGGATGCACGCGGCCCATGCGAAGGTGCGTTGCGTATTTCACGAGCGTTGCGGTGACGGCGACGTCGAAGCGCGCGGCAGCGGCGTCGGTCGGAAGGTCGGTCATGCGCGCGGTCCAGGTTCCGGCGGCGTAGTCGGCCGGGTCGAGTCCCTTGGCCGTCGCGCCTTCGAACATGCCGACGAGCGTGAGCGCCTGCGGGGTCGGACGGCCGTTGCGCGTCCAGACCAGGCGATAGCCGTTCGGGCCGTAGAAGTTGCGAACGTAAGGAGAAGCCTCGGACTGCACGAGCGTTTGAACGAGCTTCGCGGCAGGCGTGGCCGGCGCGACGTCGACCGTCTGCGCCGAAAGGGACATCGTGACCGTTACGAGGAGACCGATGAGCGACCGTTTCATGATGGTCCTCAATCTGGACTCGCACTGCGGCAGGATTGTGGCGGGACTTGAGAGAAAGTTTGGGGTCGCGGCGGTGATGTGTGACCGTTTTGGTCACACATCACTTTTTTACTGTTTGCTCAGTTCCAAAACCGTGATCTCCCCACCCACCGCGAGTCGCGACGGCGGTCCCCAGTATCCGGTTCCGCGATTCACATAAACCCATGTCTTTCCAACGCGATGCAGTCCGGCCACGAGCGGCTGGAACTTTTTGATCACGAGGTTGAACGGGAAGAACTGCCCTCCGTGCGTATGTCCGGAGAGCTGGAGATCGACATCGAGGCGGTTTGCATCGTCCGAAGCTTGCGGGCGATGCGAGAGCAGGACTTTGACCGCGTTTCGCGGCGCATTCGCGAGCGCGCGATCCGGATCCTGCTTGTGCGTGCCGCGTCCGACCGGATCGGTGATTCCGGCGAAGACCACGTTTCCGTTCGCGACGACTTTGTGGTCGTTCTGCAGAAACGTCACGCCGTGCGATGCGAGCAGCGCGAGCCACTTTTCGGGCGACCAGTAGTACTCGTGATTGCCGGTGACGTAGAAGACACCGTCGCGCGTGCGGAGATCGCGAATCGGCTCGATCTCGCTGCCGAAGGCCGCGGCATCGCTGTCGACGAAATCGCCGGTGATCGCGACCGCATCCGGCCGCAACGCATTCGTGCGCTCGACGAGCGCCTGCACGAATCCGCGACGAATCGTCGGACCGACATGCACATCGCTCCACTGCACGATGCGATATCCGTCGAGATCATCGGGAAGGTTGTCGATCGCGATGCGCACGTTGCGAATGCGCGGGCAGCGCGCCTGCGCCAGTCCGACGAGCGAAAGCGCGGCTGTGGCGCCCAGGATCGTGAGAGCGAGGCGGCGGGGATCGAGGAGTGGCCACGCCTCCGCGGCGAACATCCAGTTCGCGAGCGCGTACAGCACGCGCACGATGTCGCCGATGAATACGAGCGTGAGCAGCGTCGAGAAGATCGCGAGAATCGCGTAACCCGCCCAGCTCGTGAGCGTGCTGTCGCGACGGAACCACGAGAGCAGCGGCAGCGCGGCGAGCGCAACCAGCGCGCTCCACGCGATCGCGGGCGCGATGCCGGCCACGGCCGCGCCGATCAGCAGCGGACGTCCCGCGTACACGAAGAGCGAAAGCCAGATCGCGGTGAACAGCAGGATGCGCGTGTGCGAGGCGAGAGCGAGCGCGCGAATGCGAGAGCGCTGTTTCATGGGGAGCAAAAACACGCCCGAATTTCGCGATATTCGAAGGCGTGAGGAACGTCACAGGACGTGACAGCGCGATCGTTTCCCGTTACGGTGGGTGCGGTAGCAAAGCTAAAGGGTTCTCCAATGCGCACAATTCGGGTCCTCGTGTCTCTCGTCGCGGCGTGGGCCGCGCTCTCCGTACACGCCGCAACGTTCGTGGTTCCGCCGGACGAGGCGTTGATCGAAGCGGCGGATGACATCGTCATCGCCAGAGCGGTGACTTCACTCGTCGAGCGCAATGCGAGCGGCGCGATCGTGACGCGCTACACGCTGCGCATCGAAAACGTCGTGAAGGGATATCACCACGCCGATGACTATCTCGTTCTCACCGAACGCGGCGGACAAATCGGCGATGAGATCAAGTACATCCCCGGCACTCCGGAGTACATCGCCGGCGAGCGCTATCTCGTGTTCACCGACGCCTCATCCGATGACGTGACCACGCTGGTCATGGTCCTCGGGCAGTTTCGCCTCGTGATCGATGACACGAAACGCGAGCTCGCCGTTCGTTCGGATGTCTTTGGCTACGATCAGAACCTCGAGCCGCATTCCGAACGTGTGCGCGACGCGAATCTCTTCGTGCAGCACATTCGCGATGTGCTCGCGGGTGAACGCACGGACACTCCGCGGTACTTCGTCGATGAACTTGCGGAGCGTTACGCGACGAAGTCGTGGACGCCGATCACAAACGCCGGGCGCGGCGTGTATCTCATGTCCAGCGGCGGTTCGTTCTATCGCTGGGATCCGCCGACTGCGACGTTCGTGCGCAACGGCGCGCAGCCGGGTGTGGACGGACCCGCCGCGGTCACGAAGGCCTTTCAGCAGTGGAACGGCACCGACACGAACATCAACTATCAGGATGGCGGCGTCGATTCGAGTGCGAACGGCGGACTCGATACCAGCGACAACAAGAACGGAATTCTCTTCAACACCGCGCTTCCTGCGCCGTACTCGAGCGCGGCCGCAATCGGCGGCATCACCGTCGCGACCGGACCGTCGACGTTCGAAGGCGAGTCCTTCTACAAAATGAAAGAAGTCGACGTCGTCGTGAACAACAAGGCGTTCGACGGACAGAATTGTCTCAACAGCGTAATGACGCACGAGCTCGGGCACACGCTCGGGTTCAAGCACGCGGCGGAGAGCCCGAACAACGTCGACGCGATGATGAACTGGCGCGTGCAGTGTTCGTGGAACGGCGTGCTGCGTCAGTACGACCGCGATGCAGCGGCGATCGTGTACGGCAGCGGTTGTTCGCGACCGGCGATCTCGGTGCAGCCGGCGAGCAAGACGATCAATGCAGGCGGTACGACGAGTCTCGCCGTCACCGCGAGCGGTTCCGCGCCGCTCACGTACCAGTGGTACATCGGGAACACCGGCGATACATCGACGCCGACGGGGTCGAACTCTTCGACACTCGCGAATCTCTCCCCTTCGACCACAACGTCGTACTGGGTGAGAGTGAGCAACACGTGCGGCACGGCCGACAGCAACACCGCGACCGTGACGGTCAACGCGTGTGCGGCTCCGCAGATCACGACGCAGCCGCAGCCG
>JBQCJC010000722.1:0-3208 GCA_051953135.1 Thermoanaerobaculia bacterium
TGCGCGCGGGCGACGTGGTGCTGCGCGCGGGAACGCGCATCGGTGCAGCAGAGATCGCGATGCTCGCGAATGCGCGCAAAGCAATGGTGCGCGTGGGACGCAAGCCGATCGTGGCGATTCTCTCGACCGGCGATGAGCTCATGGACATTCACGACGAGCTCGCGCCCGGAAAGATCGTCAACACGAACAGCTATCTGCTCGCGGCTCTCGTGCGTGACGCCGGCGCAACGCCGCGTCTCCTCGGCATCGTGCGCGATACGCGCGACGCGACGATCGCGGCACTCGAATCAGCGCTCGAATCCGATTTCGTGATCACGTCCGGCGGTGTTTCCGTCGGCGCATTCGATTTCGTGAAGGACGCGCTCGATGCCGTCGGTGCCGAGACGAAGTTCTGGCAAATCGCGATGAAGCCGGGGAAGCCGGTGGTGTTGTCGCGCGCAAGAGATCGTGTCGTCTTCGGATTGCCCGGCAATCCCGTTTCCTGCTTCGTGTCGTTCCACCTCTTCGTCGCTCCGGCGTTGCGGAAAGCCATGGGGCAGGAGAGTGCGCTCTTCCCTCCAACCGTCCATGCGCGTTTGACGAAGCCGCTGAAATCCGCGGGCGATCGCCGCGTCTACGTTCGCGTGCGACTCACATCGATCGATGGCGAGCTCGCGGCTGTGCCGCTCGCATCGCAAGGCTCGGGATCGCTGACGTCGATGCTCGGCGCCAATGGGTTGGCGATCGTCCGTGAAGGTGTGAAGGGTGTAGATGCAGGTGAGATTGTGAGCGTGGTGGTGATTGGTGGAATCTAACGTCCCGACACGCTCAACTCCGCGAGCATTCTCGTGAGTTTCCGCGCCTCGGCATCTCCCGACTCGTACGTCCTGCACAGCATCGTCACCTGCTCGTCCGACTCGCCGGCCGCGATCGTGAATCCGTCGGGAGGTTGATCGGGAAGCAGCGAGCGATGCGATCGCCATTCGCCGTCGCGCAGCGTCCAGGTCACGTAACCCGTGCCGAGGACTTCGCGGAGAGAGGTGATGGTTTGATCGCCGATCATGTTCGCGCCGCGATCGCCGTTCGCATTCGCCTCGAACGCGCGCAACAACTCTTCCGCGGACATCGCGATGAGATCGCGCAGCACGTCGCTGTCGTCGACGAATTTCAGTCCCGTGCGGACCTCGTTTTTTCGCGCCGTTTCGGCCGTGATCTCGACTTCCGTGCCGCGCCAGTAGAAGCGAAGCAACGCGCGCGCATCGTCCGGCAGCGGCTCATCGCTTTCGATCTGCGCGCCGTTCGCACTGACGTCGATCAGACGAATCGCGAAGTCGCCGAACCAGCCATCGAGCGGTTCGGTGAGCGTGAGACGCTGGAATTGCCTGCGCTCGTCGTTCACGGGATCGGCTTTACATCAGTAATCCAATACGCGCGGTCGGTGACGTGCAACTTCGCTTCGACGCGGCTTTGATCGGGCGGCAGCGATTTCACTTCCGCGCCGCGCACCGCGTAATCCATTTTCATCGCCGCCATGAAGCCCTTGATCTCCTCGTGATCCAGGTTGACGGTATTCGCGGATTCGCTACGCGACAGAATCACGCCTCGCACGACATAGAGCTTCTCTCCCGGCTCGCTCACCGGCTTCTTCGGCGCATCACCGGAACACGCCGCGAACAGAAAGAGAAGGACGAAGACCGTTGACGCGTGCTTCATGACTGTCGCGGATTATCCACCAATCCAGTGCCGGCGATGGAGCGTATGTAAGTCCATGCAGCCAGCCTGAGTGGTTCCATCGAGGCCTCGATTCCAACCCGTGCGCTGCGGAAACGAACTGTCGATTGCTTCGCGCGACATGCGCGAACAGGAGAACCTATGAAACGCTCGATGATCCTCGTGCTACTGGTGACGCTCTGCGCATTCTCCGCGCTGGCGTCCAGCCATCGCGAGGCGTTCCCCGTCCTCAATGAACCGTGCGCCGACAACACCGACACGTACGCGTGGGTCTCGGATGCGACGCACGACAAGCTGTACCTGATCATGAATTTCAACCCGCTGCACGAGCCGGGTCAGGGCAATCAGGGCTTTCGCGCGTGCAACGGCTATCGCTACGAATTTCACATCGGCAAAGGCGCGAGCCTGTCGGATGTCGCGGTGTACCGCGTCGAGTTCAAGAACACGCTCACTGCCGAAGCGGCGCCGAGTCCTGACGACAATCTCGGCGGCGGCAATGAGTTGTTGTGGCAACTCACCGGCGGCACGGAGACGATGACCATTACGCGCGTCTTGTCGCCGGGCAACAGCGCGCCATCGGTCATTGGCGAAAATCTCAAAGTCCTTCCCAATAATCACGGCCCGCAAACCGATCGTCTCGTTTACGGCCTGGGACCGTTTCAGGGGTATGACTCCGGAAACGCAACGAGTCGCGAAAATGGTCTGTACGATCAGGCGTTTATCGATACCTTTATTCACTCATTGTCCAACGGCGCGCGCGTCATCGCGGGGCAGTTCGACGATCCGTATCAACTCGACGAGAAAGGCATTTTCGATCTCGTCAATCTAGGACGTACGGATTTAGGCGGCATCGCCGGTGCGCGCAATACGCCCGTCGAAGATGTTTTCACTGGGTTTAATGTGTTCTCGATCGCGCTCGAGATTCCGACCGCGGAATTGTTCCCGAATGGAATCCCGCACAATGGCGAATTACAGGCAAATTCGACGGATTCGCTGCTGCGCATCTGGACGAGCATCAGCCGTCAGGCAGTGCAGGTCGTCGATCCCACGAACATCATTACCGGTCAGCGCGGCGTAGGGAATTACGTGCAGGTCGGCCGTAATGCCTTGCCATTGTTCAATGCCGGTCTTGTGGGCACACAGCGCCAGTCGCTTTACCTCCACACCGATCCGATGAAAGACGTAACGCGATTCGGCGCGGATGTTCTTTATCCCGTGCTCGTGCGTGATTTGCAGGCGTTAGGGATCTACAAAGCGTTAGGCGTGCCTGACAGTGCAGTCGCAACGTTGAAAGGTCCGCGTCTCGATATCATCAACGCAATTAATCTCGGTCGTCCCATTCCGGTTGCCGATGGCTCGACAGGCGATGTCATTACGCTCGATGCGGCGGTGAATTCGTCCTTCCCGAACGGCCGCCGTCTTGGCGGCGGTACTGCAGCGAATCGACATCAGGTCAACGTCAATACCGTGTTGATCAGTCTCATCGCGGCGGGCGATC
>JBQCJC010000723.1:0-3906 GCA_051953135.1 Thermoanaerobaculia bacterium
GGCGGCGGGGGGCCGCCGCGCAGCGGGCCCGCCCCACGGCGCGTGCAGCGACTAAGGACCATGACCGCAGGAGTTATCTGCACGCGACGTGACGCTGCTGCGCTCGCGAAGTCCCAGGCGCTTCAGCGCCGGGACGAAGCCGGGCGCGGTCAGTTCCAGCGCGGAGTTGTGCGGCCAAACCATTCCTTTGTTTCTGACCCTACGGAGCGCATAGCGCTCTTGAAACACGTCTGTCGAAGCCTAATCGTGATCCTCGGCGAAGCCGCGCTACTTTTACGCCGACGCGAAGCGTGCCGGCACCGCCGGCCACACATGACGCTATTGCGCCGCGCACGCGATCGGGGGGTCTTCCTTACAGTACGTGTGACGCGCGGCGGCTGCGCGTAGACGCAGCTACTCACTGAGCGAACTTGAGGCGAGACCAATGAAACAACGCCGCGTTAGAAGCCACACGTGGCAGAAGCAGTGCGCCGGCATCGCCGGCCGCCGCACAATGAATGATCAACTACGCGAAGCGTGCCCGCCACGCGGGCCACGAACGTGACGGCGGGCGCCGCAGGTTCGAGCAGAGCGTGCAACCCGCACATCCTTGGCGAACGCCATGCGATAAACAACCACAAGGTACCGTCACACGTGCTCACGGCGGCTCGTGTTAGAACAGAGCGTCCGCACAACGATTCACGCTGAGCTGCCGCGCCAGTGCCGCGTGACGAAGTCGCGCGGCGCGGCGCGTGCAGCGACTAAGGACCAACGACTGCAGGAGCTTCCTGCACGCGACGTGACGCCGACTTTCTTGTGGGTCGACCGAGGCGCTTTAGCGCCGGACCGAAGCCGGGCGCGGTCAGTTCCAGCGGGGAGTTGGGCGGCCGATCGTCACTTCTTGAGCCGGTATGCTGCGGAGTATCGTGTGGTTCCCGGCACGAGTTCGATCAACCCCTTCCGCACAAGGCGCTGGAGGATAAGCTTCATCCGATTCTCTGAACCAATAAAACAGATGTCTCGCCCGACGCGGTTGGTGATTTGATCGTTCTTTTGGAGGTATTCGAGAATAAGCTCCTCGGGCGTGGCTAGTGGCTCGTGCCGTAGCATAACCTTCACAGCACCGCCTGCCTGCATAATTATCGGCGGTTTTAATTGCATATCACGCATGGCGTTGAATGCCGTATTTAGCCCCTCTCCCACATCTTTATTCGGTGGATTCGGGAACTTGTTTATGAGACGCACGATCGCTGCGTTTCGCGCGAAACGCTCATCGAGGATATTCTCGGGTGTAATATGCGCAGGTAACGTGCCGGGGCTGAGCACTTCGACGCGATTGTCGAATATCCTAATGTGAATGTCGTCAGCAACACTGTAGTCGCGATGCAATACAGCATTGGTGATGATTTCATGTAACGCAGTAATGGGATACTTAACCGATTCCAAGCCCTCCGGTATATTCACTCGGACACTCTCGATAATCTCCGCCGTACGTCGCACAGCTTCTTCGATTTGACGATAAGCGTGCCCCTCAATTGACAAGGGGTCGAACGCAAGGCTGTCGCGCGTCCCCTCATCAGCCGTAGTCTGATATCGATAGATTTTGATTCCTGAGCGTTTTGGCAGAAGCGCCTGTGGCTCTTCGGCGAAGAGCACAATTCCCGCTACTGTTGGTTTCTCTGATTGAATCATTTGCTGCTTACGGAGCCACGTTTCGGGCTCAGCGATCGGCACAACCTGAAGCATGAATTCAAGCGTTACGGCGGAGTTTGTGAGAAACGTGGGATTCGCGCCGACTGTCTCCGTCTCGAACGAGATGAGCCCCTTATTTCGACGAAGACGGAGCAAGCCCTCCTCGTCCTCGACAGGAAGGTTTTGCGCGCCGCGACGAACGTATACCTTCGTGTCGGACGCGACCTTCACATCGCGGCTCTTTGACACATCGATTTTTAAAACAAGCCCAGGCTCCCCGAGCGACTCAAGGAACGTGTACGAATAGCCGTCACCGAGAGGGAAGAGCGGTTCGAACACCTGCAAGTGGGCGTTCGCGCCCTCTACGTCACGAAAGCCGCGCCAAATACGCGTTCGCCGGACGCGGTCCTCGTCGATGCCAACGTAAACCTCACCGCCTTCGGCATTAGAGAGAGCCGCGATCGTTCGCGTCAATTTTCCCGGAGTTATATCGATTGCTTTCAGGTCCCCGAAATGGCCTTCTTGCAACTGGAGTATCTTCTGATACTCGTCGTACCCAATCGCGACGGTCTGGATCGTCATCGAACGATTCTACTTCGTGCCTGTCTTCGGTCCGCCCAACGGCTTCGCACTAAGCTGCCGCGCCAGTGCCGCGCGACGAAGTCGCGCGGCGCGGCGCGTGCCGCGACTAAGGACCAATGACCGCAGGAGCTTCCTGCACGCGACGTGACGCCGACTTTCCTGTGGGTCGACCGAGGCGCTTCAGCGCCGGACCGAAGCCGGGCGCGGTCAGCTTCAGTGTGGAGTTAGGCGGCGCTCCTACGCGCCCGTTGCTTCTTTAAACTCCTCTTCCGTCAGCGCGGTGAAGTTTTCCCGCCGCTGCCGCAGTTCGAGCGCTCGGTCGCGATATCGATGATCGAGAGATATCGCTCGTTTGAGATCACTCAACGCCTGACCATGATGGACGGACGCCGCTCGTGGATCTGTGTTCTTAAGTTGAGCGTACAGATCGGAATGCGCGCACGCGGCATTGAAGTATGCGGCCGCATCGTCTGTGTTGATGGCGTTGAGATACTCCTGGTTATAACGCACAGCGTCCAGCAGGCGATCGGGTAACCACAGCATGTAGTAGCCAAGAAGCTGGTAAACGTTCGGTACGCCCTTCCGCTGACGAGCAAGTAGTTCCAAGAGACTAACTGCACGGCGATACTGCTCACTCTCACCGAGCGCAACGGCGTGGTGTAACGTGAACTGGGGATCAGCGGCGGGGTCGGTATTGGCTGCGTCGAAATATCGGATGGCGTCTTTGAAACGTCCGGTCGCGTAATAAGATAGCGCGATAGTGCGCGCATCGTCGCGAGGAACCGCCGATGGATCGAGCCTAGTAGCATCGGCCGCGCGAACCACTCGCTTCAGCTCTGCAGGCGCCTCGTTCAGCGGCGGTGGTGCCGCGTCAGGCGCGGCCGGTTCTTGACTGCCTGCGCTCTCGGCGGCAGCACGCGCCGCGTCGAGCACGACGGAGATGTTACCAGCGTCGTCGGCCCACGGTATCGCGCCCGCCAAATACAATCGCGTCCCGAGATAACCCCAAAAGAACCCGGTTACCGAAAAGTATACGGCAGCGCCCCCTGCCAACACTTCCGCGCTTCGCCCGTCGCCGAACGCAGGAGCAAAGTACTCGTTCATCGTCATGATCTGACCGGGTATCTCCCGCAGGTTTACCAACGTGAGCCCGACGATGATTTTCGTGAGCCAGTCGCTGATCTGCTCAAGATTGGTATTCACCTGGTACGTTCTCTTCGCCTTGTCCGCGACGTCCCCCTGAAGAGTCCGAGGAATGCCGAACAGAAAGCCTACGAGCGCCCCGAGAACGAGAGCCGCGCCGCCAAGCAGAACTAATGTTCCTAACGTACCTGTCGGGATGCCTTTCCGACGAACGTAGTTCGCAGCAGCTAGAGCGCCGGCGATTGTGACGACGAGAAGCGCGGACAACGTGTATCGCATGATGCGATGGGCACGTGCACGAGCACTGGCTGGATCGCCGCGGTCATACGATCCACCCCCTGAGGTCATCCGATTCCAAAACCGCGTACCCGCTGAACGTTCGTCGGCCACATCTCCTCCCTCGATGTAGGAGTGACACGAATCGGTAATTTCCCCACCCACCCTGTCCGTCCGCCTCCACGACTTTGCGCACGAGAGATGTTTCGGCCCATTCGGCCGCTGAACTGTAGA
>JBQCJC010000724.1:0-2836 GCA_051953135.1 Thermoanaerobaculia bacterium
CCCCGGGGGGCGGGCCCGCCAAAACCCCCCGGCGCTCCGTTTAAAGCTTCAACAACACCACTGCCCGGTCGTGCTCGCGCGCGCACCACGCGAGTTTCTCGCGCACGTGATCGGTTGCGGTCGCTGGATCGCTCGGCGCGAAGCCCGCGGACGCGTACAACGCGGTGAGCTCCGCGAACGGAATGCAATAGACATCCGCGTCGCCCGCGATGCGAATCAACTCATCGACGATCGCTTTCGCGATGCCGCGGCCGCGATGCTCGTCGAACACGTACATGCCGCCGAGCTCGTATGCGTTCTCGCCTGCCGGCACAAGACGACCCATGCCCACCGGCTTCTCGTCGATCTCCGCGATGACCACGAGATCGCGAGCGAGATCGCTCGGGATGAAGTGGACACTCGCGTATCGTTCGTTGATCCAGCCGGCATCGTCCGGCGTTGCGGTTCGTAACTTCACGGCGACCATTCTATGAAACGCGTGCTCTTCCTGATCTTCCTCGCGCTGCCGCTCGCGGCGCGCATGCGCGCGGTGCGCAGCGCGCCGGACGTCGTCGAGCTGCGCGGCGTGCGCGTGATCGCGTTAGGCGATGTCACGCACGGCACGCACGAGACGTATGCGTTCAAGCGCGCGATCGCGCCGCGCCTCGTCGAGGAAGGCTTTCGCACGTTCGCGTTCGAAGCGCCGTACGCGATGATGAAGCGCGTCGACGACTACGTCGTCAGTGGCATCGGCAATCCGCGCGAAGCGCTCGACGTTCCGCGGTACTGGTTCTGGGACACGGACGAAATCGTCGAACTAATCGAATGGATGCGCGCGCAGAACGCGAGCGGACTCACGCCGTCGATTCGCGTCGCTGGACTCGATCCGACATCGCCGCAGACGACGACCGCGGAGGTGATCGCATTTCTCCGCGTGCACGATCCCGCGTACGCCGAGGAAGCGGAGATGAATTACGCGTGCATGCTCGGGCCGCGGTACCAGGGCACCGATGCGTGTCGAGCGCTCGTGCTGCAGGTGCGGCAGCACATCGAAGCGAAAGGATTCGACGAGATCGCGTACGCCGCGCGCATGGTCGAGCAGGAAGAGCGCGTGATCGTCGGCGGTCTCGATACCCGCGATCCGTTCATGGCCGAGAACGTGCTCGCGCTCGACGGCAAAGTGGTGATCTTCGGACACAACGAGCACTTCGGCCAAACGCCATACGTGCTCCGCGACACGCCGGTCATCAAGAGCGCGGGTGCATATCTCGTTGATGCACTCGATGTCGCTTACTTTTCAATAGGGACTATCGTTTCAGGCGGTACCTTCCACGCGGTCGAGTACAGCGGCGCAGGAGGGTTCATCCGCGTGCAGACGCTGAACCCTCCATCGTCGGATGACGACGTCGCCGTGCTGCTGCGCGATGCACGCGAGCTCGTGCCGATGCGTGTGCCATTCACCGGCGTGCATCGCATGCGCTTCGCGGCATCGGCAGTGAAATCGTCGACCGAGACCGTGATCGAAGTGGATGTGGACCTGGCGAAGAAATTCGACGCGGTCGTGTTCATCAAAACCTCGACGCCGAATCGCGTGCGCCACTTCCCGACATTCTGACGCTCAAGGATTCGGAAACAGCGGCGCGAACGTGCGGAACAGCATCGTGCAATCCGCGGTCGCCGGCCACGACGTGCGATCGAGATCATCGTTCACGAAAACCACGCCCGGACTTCCCACCGCCGTGTCGTATTGCAGGTCGTAGCGCGTTCGATTCGCTTCGAGCTGCGGATCGCTCGAGGAGCTCGTCGAAACGACGGCGATGGCCATCCCTTTGTTGTCTTCACGCGTCCCAGCCGGAATCGTCTGCGCAATCGCGGCAGTCGGACCGAAGTCGACCATCGGAGCGAGCGAACGACTGACATGCTGACGCGGCGATCCGGGCACGTAGAGCCCCTCCGGATCGAAGAGAAAATTCGTTCCGGTTGTGTTGTCGATCGCGATGAGCTGGAACCCGACGAATGCCGCGCCCGGCCCCGCCGACACGGTTTCGCTCACGCCTCCGCGCACGCGCACGTAGCCGTTGCATGCGCCGAATTGTTTGTAGTGGATCGTGACCGCGGGTTGCGGCGGGCACGTCGCGGCGAGCAATGTGACGAGTGCCAGCGCGGTAAGAGCGAGAGTACGAATCAGACGACGCATACAACACCTCCGCACGAGTAGTGGTGCGTGCGCGTGGATCGTTTCACCACGTGCGGCTCGCGATCGCGACGCGAGGTGGGTGTTCCCTACCCGTTCGCCTGCAGCTCGAACAGGATCTCGTCGATCGCATCGGCGGCGTGATCGAGTGACAGGACGCACGTGCCCGCGCCGCGATGTCCGCCGCCGCGGAACTTCGACATCAGCTCGCCGACGCTCGTGTTGCACGTGCGATTGAAAATGCTGTGGCCGACCGCGGCGATGACGCTGTCGTGTCGCGGACCCCAGTGCACGCGCAGTGAGACGTTCGCCTGCGGGAAGAGTGAATACACGAGAAAGCGATTACCGGAAGGCAGGCGCTCGATCTCGCGCAGATCGGTGACGACGACGTTGTTGAGAATGAAGCTGTTTCGCGCGAGCAGTTTCTTGAATTCGCTTTGATCGCTGCGCAACCGTTCGACGCGCGCTTTCACATCAGGCTGTTGCAGCACTTCCGCGATCGACATCGTCTTCAACCATTCGACGAGCTTGCGAAAGTAATCGTCGAAGCCACCGAGTCCGGTGCGTGAGTCGATCGTGTAGCCGAGGAGAATGTAATCGCGCGGATTCTCGACATCGTCGGGAGTCAGCAGCGCCGCGTCGAGACGATCGGTCTCGTCGACG
>JBQCJC010000725.1:0-3939 GCA_051953135.1 Thermoanaerobaculia bacterium
ATTGAGGTTGAATCGCGCCGCCGCTGTACGCGAGATCGCCCGAACGGAACGTGAACGAACCATCGGCCGCAACATCGACGCGCGCGTTGTTCGGCTTCGACGAGATGAGTACCGACAACGGCAGATCGGGATCCGATGCGCCGGTCAGGAGGTTGTACGACGCCTCACCTGCCACCGCGCCGATCGTGATCGGAATGTTCGCGTACGCATTGAACGAGATGTTGCCGCCCGGCACGGTCGGACCGCCCGTGCTGATCGTGATCGTGAACGACTGCGCGGTCGATGTATCGACGCCGCTGTTCGCCGTGCCGCCTGCATCGCGCACCGTCACGGAGAACGTCGCCGAGCCGCTCTGATTCAACGCGGTCGTGAACGTCAGCGTGCCGGTCGACGAGATCGCGGGCGCGACGCCGCCGTTTCCGGTATCGAACAGCGATGCGCTGCCGCCGGTCTGCACGACGGTGTACGTGAACGGCGTCTGACCCGTTTCATTCGGACCCGCGGTCGCCACGGCGAAGTTCGCGATCGAGCGCAGTCCGCCGTTCTCGCCGCCTGAAACCGAAGCACTCGGGATCGAGAGCGTCGGCGCGTCATTGACGCCGGTGATCGTGATGGTGAATGTCTGAATATCGGAAGCATTCACGCCGCCGCCGGTGGTGCCGCCATCGTCGATGGCCTGCACCGTGACGTTCGTCGTACCGAATTGATTCGCTGCCGGCACGAACGACAAGTCGCCCGCGGCATTCACCGTCGGCTGCGTCGAGAAGAGCGCCGGCGTCGCGGCCACCACCGTGAATGCGATGGTCTGTCCTGCATCAGCAGCAGGCCCCGGCGAGATCGCCGTCGCCCACCCCCCGTACGTCGCGAGGCCGGAGTCTTCGAGCACCGTGATGTTGCTTCCCTTCACGAACGACGGCGGGCTGTTCACATTGCCAGCGTTGATCGTGAACGTTTGAATTGCGCTCTGATTCACGCCGCCATTCGCCGTGCCGCCGTTGTCTGACAGACGCACGTCGAGATATGCGAGACCGGTCGTGCCGTTCAGCGTGAACGTGAACGTGCCGTTCGATGCGATCGCGGGCGTGCCCGTGAAGATGCTTGCGCCGCGCAAAGCCACGGAGAACGTGAGCGTTTGCGCCGACTCATCGGCCGGTCCGGCCGAGATCGACGTCGCCCAGCCGCTCACCGTTTGCAGACCGGTGGTGCCGGCTCCGTAGCTCAGATCTGCGCCCTTCACGAACGAAGGCGCGTCGTTCACCGCGTTGACCGTGATCGTCGCGTTCTTCGTCAGCGCGTCGACGCCGCCGTTCGCGGTGCCGCCGTTGTCCTGCGCCTTCACGGTGAGCGTCGACGTGCCGGTGGCATTCGCCGCGAGCGTGTAGGTCAGACGATTGTTCGAGACGATCGTCGGTGCGACCGCGAACAGAGAAGGATTCGTGTAGCTGTCGATCGACATCGTCACGGTCTGCGAGCTTTCGCCTGCTCCCGGACTGATGCTCGTCACCCAGTTCGCCACCGACTGCGCGGCGGCATCTTCATTCACCGTGAGATTCGTGACGTTGAAGGACGGCGCTTTGTTGATGAACACCGCCGTGATGCGAATCGTGAGATCGATCGTGTCCGACACGTCGACGCCACCGTTGTCGGTGCCGCCGTCATCGACGAGACGCACGGACAGATGCACGGTACCGGTCGATGCGCCGGGACGGAAGCGCAGCGTGCCATTCGAATCGATGTACACACCGGTCGTCGACGCGGTACCGGAGTCGACATCGACGAACGGCAGCAGCAGGTTCGCACCGAGGTAGATCTCGGTTTCGAACGTCAGATTCTGCGTGGCTTCATCGACGGCGGTCACGGGACCGCGGCGAATGTTCGTCGCGAACGGCACGGCGATGACGCCGCTGTTCTGCGCGCCGCTCGCATCGACGGTGATCACATCGAACGTCGGCGCATCGTTGACCGGCGCAACGTTGACCGTCACCGTGGCCGGCGCCGATTCGAGACCGCCGTCATCGATCAGTTTGTACGTGAACGTCATGGTGCCGTTGAAATCAACGGGCGGCTGATAGAAGAACGAACCGTCCTGCATCAGGGCGAGTCCGAGCGAGCCGCACGAATCGGCGGCGTAGCCCGCGCAATTCGGACCGCTCACCAATTGCACGAGCACGATGTTGTTCTCCGCGTCGCTGTCATTCGTCAGCAATCCCGGCGCGCTTGCGGTGAGGTATCCATCCTCACTCATCGAGTACGTGTCATCCGCCGCGACGGGCGGAGAGTTGAGCGCGATCGTGACCGTCGCGGTGTTCGAAACCGCGAAGCCATCCGTCGCGGTGTACGTGAACGTCAGAGTCATCATCGTCGGCGTGACGGCCTTCGTGTACGTAAAGCTGCCGTCCGGCTGCAGCGACAGCGTTCCCTCGGCCACATTCGTCACGAGCGTTGCGGTGAGCCCCGGGCTGTCGATGTCGGAGTCGTTCGCGAGCACGCCTGGTGCGGCGACGACGAGCGGACCGCCGCCAGTCGGATAGCTGTAGTTGTCGTTCGTCGCAACGGGCGCGTCGTTTTGCGCGTTCACCGTGATCGTGAACGACTGCGGCGCCGACGCGTTCACGTTCGGCGCGACGTTCGAACCGTCATCGGTGAGCACGACGCTGAACGTTGCCGAGCCGAATGCATTCGCGGCCGGCGTGTACGTGAGCGTCCCGTTCGCCGCGATCGACGGTGCGACCGTGAACGTCAGCGACGGATCGGCCGACGTTTGCGTCACGGTGAACGTGAGCGTTTGTCCTGCTTCATCGGCCGGACCGGCGCTGATCGAAGTGGTAAAGCTGTTGACTGTCTGTACGCCGCTGTCTTCGTTGACCGCGGGTGCGCTCGCCGGCATCGTGAACGACGGCGCGTCATTCACCGGATCGACCGTGATCGTGAATGACTGCGTGCCCGATGCATTCGCATTCGGCGCGACGTTCGAGCCATCGTCCGTGAGCACGACGTTGAACGTCGCGGTACCAGACGTATTCGCGGCCGCGGTGTACGTGAGCGTGCCGTTCGCCGCGATCGCCGGTGCGGATGCGAAGGCCAGCGTGCCGGTCGTGCCGGTGGGCGTCACCGCGAACGTGAGCGTCTGACCGCTTTCGTTCGCGCCTTGCGAGATCGACGTCGCGAAGCCGTTGACCGACTGCGCGCCGCCGTCTTCGTTCGAGACCGGTGGATTGCCTGCGATCGTGTAGCTCGGCGCGTCGTTGATCGGATTCACCGTGATGGTGAGCGTCTGCGCGGCCGATGTGTTCACGTTCGGCGTAACGTTCGAGCCGTCGTCGCTGAGCGTCACGCTGAACGTCGCGGTGCCGTACGCATTCGCGGCCGGTGTGTACGTGAGCGTGCCGTTCGCCGCGATCGATGGCGCGACGGTGAACGTGAGCGACGGATCGGCAGACGTTTGCGTCACCGTGAACGTGAGCGTCTGACCCGCTTCGTCGGCCGGACCAGCGCTGATCGAAGTGGTAAAGCTGTTGACTGTCTGCGCGCCGCTGTCTTCATCGACCGCCGGCGCAGTCGCCGGCATCGTGAACGACGGCGCGTCATTCACCGGATCGACGGTGATCGTGAACGCCTGCGTGCCCGACACATTCGCGTTCGGCACGACATTCGAACCGCTGTCGGTCAGGACGACGAGGAACGTCGCGGTCCCGGCGGTGTTCGCACTCGCGGTGTACGTGAGCGTGCCATCGGCGGCGATCGCCGGCGCGGACGCGAACGTCAGCGTCCCGGTCGAGCCGTCGGGAGTGACCGTGAACGTGAGTGTCTGGCCGGTTTCGTTCGGGCCCTGGGAGATCGACGTCGCGAATGCGCTGATCGTTTGCGCGCCGCCGTCTTCATATGAAAGCGGCGGATTGCTGGCGATCGTGTAGCTCGGTGCGTCGTTGATCGCGTTGA
>JBQCJC010000726.1:0-2480 GCA_051953135.1 Thermoanaerobaculia bacterium
GTCAGTTCCAGCGGGGAGTTAGGCGGCGGTTACTCGCACCGCATACTGACGCTCGAACAGGTGACCTCTGTTCCCCTTCCCGTTTGGCTACGATACAAAGTGAAGCTCGCGTCGATGAGACTGTAGTCAAGACAGGGCCCCACCTTCATTTCACGAATCGGCTCGGCAGCGAACGATCCGGTAGACTGCGTCAGATTCGCGACAAGGTACGGCACGACAGCTCCGCCGGAGACGCGAAACTGCAACCCTTGATGATGGCCATCTAGTTTGCGCGGCAGAAGATCGAGAAGACGATACTCTCGCTCGCTCTCATATGCCGTGCTCTTGAGGGCAGATCTGATGATTGCGAGATACAGAGCTAAATCACGTGCGAGCGGGTCGAGTTTGATAATGTCGTGGCGTGCAGCAAGCAGGGGCTGGCGAAAGACATCGAGCATGTCTTTGACAAACTGCACCTGCTCGGCTGTGTCGTAAATCACGCGCATGAGCACCATGCTCTTGCGCTGGCGCAAGGTGTCAAAGTCCACGCCAAGCGCCACGCCGCGTCCGTTGCGGCAGTACGCTCGCCACTGCGGCAGGAGATCACTCTCAGCGGAGAACGATGCAGCATACGTATCGAGATCGGCGATTTCCTTCCGAAAGCCTTCCAGCTTGAGATCTGGATCAGCATCCAGAACCTCGTCGAGCAATCGTTTGCCGTACTCCGCTTCGGAGGGATCGTTCGAGTAGCGAAGATTGGAGCACCAAACCTCCCGGCTCTCCAACATGTTCATTGCAGCGTCAAGGGAGGTGTAGTGGTAGACCTTCGTCGGGACCGGCGATTTGTCACGATAGTTGTCGAGAACTGCATTGGCAGATGCTGCGATAGCGGCTTGATCGACAGGGGGCGGTTCAGACGGCGTCACAATGAGCATTGTAGCTTCGCGTGCGGCACGTCCTTTCGTGAACGTAGCAGAACGTGACTGACCCTGTGCGGCAGGTCGCTACCGCTGCGTCGGAATACGACGATTTCATCGCACGATGTCGTTGCCGAAATTACCCACCCGGGGGAGACGGCGCGGCTCTCAGCCAACCAGCAAGGTACATTCAGTCACGTATAGCGGTCATGTCGAGCGCTCTCTTTCCGACCACGAAATTGCCCACTATGGGAGTCAGGTTTGCTCTGAATGATGTTTCTTTCGCAGTATTCGGCGGTGATGGCGCCCACGTACGAGCGACACTTGCAGAAATTGTGGAGATGCGTGGAGCTCATAGCAATCGTGCCCGCACCGACACTGTGACTCGTCCGCCTAACGGCTTCGCACTAAGCTGCCGCGCCAGTGCCGCGCGACGAAGTCGCGCGGCACGGCGCGTGCAGCGACTAAGGACCAACGTACGCGGGAGGTTCCTGCACGCGACGTGACGCCGACTTTCTTGTGGGTCGGCCGAGGCGCTTCAGCGCCGGACCGAAGCCGGGCGCGGTCAGCTTCAGTGTGGAGTTAGGCGGCGGGCGAACGCCGTTACCACCTCCACGCCCTGACCTGACGCTTTCTCGTTCCCTGAAATGCAGCGATCAACGCCTGATCCGCGCCGAAGGTTGCTTCGAAACTCGTTCTGGCCTTCTCGGCGTCCTCGTCAGCGCGCGCAAGCCGGTCAGTGCGTTCGAGTTTGGTCTTGTTTATCAACGCATCGAGGAAGGATTCAGTGAATGATGATCGCGCACGTTGGGCACGAGCAATTGCGGCGCATAACCTCATCTGCTCATCGTAATGATCGACAATCTTCAAGGCAGCAGCACGAATCTCAGCGTCTCGAATGGCATTTGCGCTCTCGGACAGAGCCGCGACGGCTGCACGGCCGTCCGCAATTGCCTGGTCAAGCGAGTCGAGATACTTGGCGCGACGGGAGCGTTCGGCTTCGACGGCTACGCGGAGTTCCGACTCGGTGGCTCGCCTCTGGCGTACACGCTCCATCGTTTGTTGCATCAGCTGCTCTTCAGGCGTCTCGGCGAGACGGTACATGTAGGTAGCAGCTGCGGCGCCGGTGTTCGTTGTACCTGCACGAGTCAGGCAGCTTTCGAACTGCCCGATCGCCGGATCTGACTGGGTGCATCCCGCCGTAGTGAGGAGAATTGAGAGGAGAGCGGCCAGCCAGTTTCGAAGCAGCATGTGCGGTAATGCGCAGATTGTACTCACCGAGCTTACGAAATATAGCCGTCGCGCGTTGGCAGCACCGACCGATGATAGCGGTAACCGCTATCTTGTGTAATGCGAGTACTCGCGCAGAGGCTCCCGTCGTGCGAAACGTCGTCGGGCTGCGTTCCTGAGCGAGTGCGGTCGCGACAATTTGGCACCGCCCGCCTAACGGCACTGCGCGTAAGCTGCGCGGCCACGGCCGCGTGCCGAAGCCTGCGCGGTCGCGACGGCCGCACGTTCGCGCCGCGTTCAGCGGTGCGAGAGGTATGTCGGCCGGCGTGCCGCCGGCCACATTATGAGTACACG
>JBQCJC010000727.1:0-3629 GCA_051953135.1 Thermoanaerobaculia bacterium
TCTGGGACGTGAACTTCGAAGCGGATCTCGCCGAGGAATTACTGAAGAGCGTTGGCTACAACGCCACGCCGATCACGTTGCCGCGCGTCGACATGGGCGCCTTGCCGTCGCACGCGGAGAACGTCGCCACGATCGTGAACGACGTTCTCGTCGCCGAAGGATTCTTCGAAATCTTCACCGACTCGTTCTACGGCCGCGGCGTGCGCGAGAAGCTCGGTCTCGACGAAAGCGATCCGTTGTTCGCGCACGTCGAGATGCAGAACTCGATCGAGCGCAGTTACTCGCTGATGCGCAACAACACGATTGCACAGGCGCTCGATGCGTTCGTCACGAACGCGAATCTGAAAAATACGAACATCAAGATTTTCGAGTGGGCGCGGATCTACTTCCCCGACCTCTCCGAACAACCAACGCTGTGGCTCCTCGCGAACGGCCGCGATCGTGGCCCATTCTGGGGCGACAAAGGTCGCGCCGCGGATTCGATTTATCTCAAAGGCATCGTCGAACAATTGCGTCTCGCACTGCGCGTCGATCTGCAAATCGGATCGAGCGACGGTCATCGTCTCGAGCGCTTCTTCCATCCCGGGCGTCGCGCCGGCATTCACGTCGATGGAAAACTCGTCGGAATCTTCGGCGAGTTGCATCCGCAGTTGCTGCAGCGCTTCGATGTGAAACGTCATCGTCCCGTGTATCTCGAAATCGATGTCGATGCGTTGCAACTCGCGCCGCGTCCGCGCGTGTACGTCGAACCTTCGAATCGACAGCCGGTCGTGCGCAGCGTTGCCTACGCGTTGCCGCGCGGCATCACCGCGGCGAGCGTGCGCGATGCACTCGCATCGGCGGCGCCGTCGTTCCTGCGCGAGATCCGCATCACCGATCTCTTCGAATTGCCGGATGCGCGCGCGGTCACGTTCGAGATCGAGTACCTCGCGGAAGAATCGCTGACCGGAGAAACGATCAACGCGGCAACGGATGCAATGACCGCGGCTGTGAAGGCGAAGTTTGGCGACGCGGTAACGCAGAGAGCGTGATGCTCGATCGCAGCAGCCACGAACGCGCCGATGCGGCGAAGCTTTTGCGGCATCCGCGCGCTCGTGTGCTGATTGGCGTACATGAGGCGGAGCTCGATCTCATCGATGTTCCCGCCGACATGCACGACGCAATTTTCCTCGGGCGCATCGACAAAGCTCCGCTCTTCGTCGCGCTGCAAGCTACGTTCAACTATCGCGCGGCGATGCACGCACTCGCGCCCGACGACCTCGGCGTCGTCGCAACCGCGCATCACCTGCTCGAATGGTCGCGACGCACACGCTTCTGTTCCGCGTGCGGCACCGAAGTGCAGGCGAAGAACGGCGGATGGGTGCGCGTCTGTCCGAAGTGCAACGCCGAACATTTCCCGCGCATCGATCCCGTCGTCATGATTCGCGCGACGCATCGCGGACGAATCCTGCTCGCGCGACATCACGCGTACAAACAAGCGTGGTCGACACTCGCGGGATTCGTCGAGCCGGGAGAAACGATCGAGCAGGCCGCGGTACGCGAGCTTTACGAAGAAACCGGCGTCGTCGCGCGAACAACCGATCTGCAGTACTTCGGATCGCAAGCGTGGCCGTTGCCGTCGTCGCTGTTGATGGCGTTCAGCGTCGAAGTCGACAACGCGAAGATCACGATCGATGAGAGCGAGATCATCGAGGCGCGATTCTTTTCACGCGAAGAGTTGGTCGATGTGACGTTGTCGTCGACAGCGAGCTTGTCGGGACGATTGATCGCGGATTTCAAGGGATGAGCATTCGCGACGACAGCAGCGACGAAGTGGCCGTACGTGTCTAAGCGCAGCAATTAGCGCTGCGGCCGTGCCGCCATCATTTCGATGAACTTTGCCGCGAGCTTCATATCGAACTGACTGCCTGCCGCGCGCGTGATCGTCGCCAGCGCCGAATCCGCTGACTCCGCGGGCTGATAACTCTCCGGATCAGTGATCGCGACCCACGCATCGCACAACTGGATCACGCGCGACAGAAGAGGGATCTCCTCGCCCGCGAGATTGTTCGGATAGCCGTGGCCATCGACACGCTCGTGATGACAGAGCACCGCGCGCGCGATCTCGTCGCCTAACAACGGCTCCAGGATTGCCGCGCCGACGCTCGGATGCTCGCGCAGAAACGAAACCTGCTCCGTCGACAAATCCGTCTTGCGATACAGGCGCTCGTAATCGAGCAGACGCAAACCAACGTCGTGGACGAGACCGACGATCCTCGCCTGCTCGACCTCGTGGGGCGTGAGTCCGAGATGCCGCGCAAATTTCTCGGCGAGTTCCGACACGAGCTCCGAATGGCGGCGCAAATGCGGAAGCTTCGCGAAATCCGGCTCGATCAATTTCTCCGCGATGCGTTGCTGCATCGTCGCAATCGCGTTCCGCTGCATCGACTGCTCGAGCACGAGTTGCAGATGCGCGTGCAGCACCGCGAGCATGTCGTGCGACGTGCGCTCGGGATTCGTCGCAAAGATCACGGTGAGATACAAACCGCGCAGCGAGCCGACGTGCAGCGGCGCGGTGAACACTTTCTGCACGTCCGCGGCCGTGACCGGTGGCGCGCTCGTGCCCATCGGCGTCGTGACGTTGGTCTTGAGAAATCCGCTCGATTCACCACGCTTCGTGAGCCACACGTTGAGCTTCGAGTGAATGAGATTCTTCGCGTCATCGGCGAGCGTCGATCGCGCCGCGATCTCCTGCACGCCACCCATGTGCCCGAACGCGGAGAACGTCACCGCGACGGCGCCGGGGATGAGCAGAATCGAGCGCAGCACATCGCGCGCCGCGGAGATTTCGGATTCGCCGAGGGATGGTGGTGCGGCGGCGACGACGATGCGGCTGGCGATGGCGCGCGCATCGATCACGAGCGACGCCAGTCCGGGAACGCGCGCGGGCTCCTGTTTCGGTTTCGGAGGCGCTGGCGCTGGTGCCGCGACCGGCACTTCGCGAACCACCTGTTGCGGACCCGTTTGCGGACGTGCGGAAGTCGGTGGAGGCGGAGTGACGACATTCGGGAGATCCCGAACCGGTGCATACGCGCTCACGGTCGGCGCGGGCTCGCCCGGCGGTGGAATGTCGACCGCGGGATGAATGCCACTCGATTTCGACAGCGTGATGTAGCGATGCCCGAAGATGTTCATGTTCGCGAACAGATCGACGATGCGCTCGCCGATGCTGTGCGCCTTCGGAATGTCGTTCTGTTCGAACGGCACCTTCGCGGCTTTGTCGCGCATGTCGATGAAGCCGACGAGCTTTCCGCGTTGATAGAGCGGCTCGACGAGCATGCGATCCGTCGATGCATCGAACATCAGTTGCGAGAAGCGCGGCTCGACACCGACGCCGTTCACGAAGAATGTGTTGCGACCACGGCCGCAGCGATCGACGATCGGATCGTTCTGATCGACAGTCGTGCGCACGCCGCCGCCGCGAAACCCGTATTCGGTGACGAGCTCGTACAGCTCACCGGCGTTGAGCAGATAGAGCGCCGCTTTCGTGGCGCGGATCTCGACCGCGCAGTCGTACAGAATCTCCTTGAGCTTCGGGCGAAGCTCCTCGATCTCCTGCTGCACGCGGCGGATTGTAAGCGGTTATCGCG
>JBQCJC010000728.1:0-4977 GCA_051953135.1 Thermoanaerobaculia bacterium
CACGTGGTCTCGTGCGAAAGCATCTCCATCCAACAGCAGCCCACGGGCGCGGCCATCGACCTCGGGCAATCCGCGCCACTGTCAGTCAGCGCAACGTCGGCTTACCCATTGTCCTATCAGTGGTATATCGGTCATAGCGGCGACACCTCGAATAAGATCAATGGCGCCACATTACCGTCGCTCTCGGTTAATCCGAACGAAACCACACGATATTGGGTGCGGATTACAGCGCCTGGCGTCTGCGCCGTGGATTCAGCCGACGTCGAAGTGTCGGTCTGTCGCTCGCCAGAATTCGCGCCGTCGGAGACGTTCGAGATGGTCTCGCCCATTCCAGACTGGCAGTTCTGGCTCGAAGCGAACGTCATCGGCGACAACCTTTCGTACACTTGGTATGACGGCATGGTCGATGACCTCACGACAGTGCTGAGTACCGATAAATCCCTCATTCTCCGCCCGTCCGCCACGAAATCCTTCTGGCTCGCGGTCAAGAGTGACTGCCCGGCACGAACGTCTGCGACCGACCCGGTGACGAAACGTCAATACCGGATCAGCGTTTGTCCTGAGATCACGGTTCAGCCTTACCTGTCACAGCCGAAGGTCGTGGCCGGAACGGAGGTCGTGGTAACGCTCGAAGCGCCGCGCGCCGATCGCATCGAATGGTATGCCGGTACCACACTGATCCCGAACCAGAATGGTCCGGTTCTCCGGTATACCGTCAATGCGGCAACTACGTTCTACGCTCACGTCTACAGTGGCTCGTGCTGGGTTCCGTCGGATCCAGTGACCGTGCAGATTTGTGATCAGCCGACTGTGCAGTGGAATTCAGCGAGCGTCCGCACCAAGCCGGGACAGACTCAAACCCTTAGTCTGCAGTCCACCACGAGCGGGAGCGACATCAATTACACGTTCTTCATTGGCGCCACTGCCGGCGACGTGGCAGGATCGACGCTCTATTCGACTGGACCCAATGGCTATCTGGGGATCAGTCCGACACAAACGACGACGTATTGGGCGCGCGCAGCTGAAGTGAACGGCTGCTATGCGGATACGACACCGCTGACCATCGATGTCTGTATTCCGACAATCACCGCTCAACCTCAGGGGATAACAATCACCCAGGGCGGAACGGCACAGTTAACGGTCACTACAGATCTCGATAACACGCCTAAGCTGCACTATCAGTGGTATCGCGGCAGCGCGGGCGATATTTCTCAGCCCGTAGCCACCACTCCGGCACTTGATGTCAATCCAACCGACGATACGAGCTATTGGGTGCGGATCACCAGCACCTGTACGACGGGTCCTGATGCCGTCGTCGACAGCAGTGCCGCGCTCGTGACGGTCTGCAAACCGCCACAGATCACCGAACAACCAACGCCTGCCCATGCCTACGCCAACATCGCGGTTTCGTTGCGCGTCGTTGCAACTGGGACAAGCTTGTCCTATCAGTGGTACCGCGGCGCGACGGGCGTGGTCTCAGATCCGGTCAACGGCGCCACATCCAACAGCCTTAGCATCGCGGTCACACAAACGACGGATTTCTGGGTTCGCGTTACGGGCTCATGCGGATCCATCGATAGCAATGCAGCACGTGTCAGCATTTCTCCGTCGATTACGACACACCCAGCGGGTGGTGCGGTGACGAAAGGCATCACGCGAACCTTAACGGTTGTCGCGACCGGCACCTATCTCACGTACGAGTGGTACACAGGCACTGGCGGAAGCGCAGTGAAAATCTCTGGAGCTACCAGTTCCTCCTATACGACACCGCCGATTAACACCGACGTAACGTATTGGGTGCGGGTGTCGAGCGGCTCATGGAGTGTGGACAGCAACACTGCGGTGTTCACCGTCTGTCAGCCTCGTGGAATCAGTGTGACGTACAGCACGCGGATTAGCGGATCGTCGGTGATGCTGCAAGTCGACGGCTCCGCTCCGGATGAGACATTCGAGTGGTATGAAGGCGCGCAAGGCAACACAACAACACTCGTCGCGCAGACACTGAGCTTCACCACCTATCCGACACAGACGACCTCGTATTGGGTAAGGACGAAACGTCCGTCGTGCAACGCCGACTCCGCCGCTACATCGGTCGTAGTCTGTATTCCGAAGATTACGGGGCAGCCCGCAAACGGGTCGGTCCTGACCGGATCGTCGGCCACTCTTAGCGTCGCCGCAACCGGCACCGGCCCATTGTCTTATCAGTGGTATCTCGGATCCTCGGGCGATACATCTCAACCGATCGCAGGGGCGACGAGCGCGTCGTACACGACACCGTCGCTCACGTCCTCCAAGACGTACTGGGTGCGCGTATCCTCGCCCGTCCAAAGCGGATGCAGCACGCGAAGCGCCGACAGCCAGGCAGCAACGATTACGACGTGCAACACGCCGGCAATCTCCTCGCTGACGGGCAGCCAACGAAGCATCAGCGGGTCGGCCGTAACTCTGAGCGTGACCGCGACCGGTGGTAGTCTCGCATACGAATGGCACCAGGGTGCGGTCGGCGGCGGGCCAGTTATCGGCACCACCAGTTCCATTTCCGTCGCCCCAACGGCTTCCACTACTTATTGGGTGCGTGTCTACAACGGCTGTGGATCGATAAACAGCACGGCTGTTGATGTCAGCGTCTATCCGGTGATCACAGCTCAGCCGCAAAACACATCCGCATGCGCCGGTGCGACGGCACGATTCACTGTATCCGCGACCGGAGCGAATCTCTCGTATGTGTGGTATGTCCAATACAGCGGTCAGAGCGCGCAGGTAATCGGTGGAAACAATTCGTACGCTGACGTTCCAGCCACGGCAGCCGCCGTCGTATCCGTTAACGTCACCAGCGGAACCGCAACAACCGTATCGGCTAACGCAACGTTGAGCCAGCTTCCGGCACCGCTGCCGTTCACCTTGACGAAGGCTGTTTATTCGGCGACACAGTGGACACTTACCGCCACGGTCAATTCCGCGGACGAGTTTCTCGTCCAGTATGAGTGGTATCGAGGTTCTCTGGGCGACACGAGCAATCGCATCACTGCTCCGATCAATTCGTACGTCATCGTTGTTACGCCACCCAGCCGGCCAATGACGTATTGGGTGCGCGTGAAGTACATCGATACGGGCTGCTACACGGACAAGGCCATCACGATTCAGTAGGACGGTTGAAGAATGAAATCTGAACTGTATTCAGTGCAACACACCTCGCGCCGTCCGTCTGCCTGGCTTTTCATTGTGCTCGTCCTTGCGGCAGCATCAGTCGCCGCACAGACACCGACCACCATTCTCGACCTCGGGCCTTATACCTATGATGGCTCCGGCAACATTACGTCGATCGGAAATGACTCATACGTTTACGATGCATATGGGCGGCTTGTCAGCGGCACGGCCGGCCCCGGCAAGTCTCAGACCTATACGTACGATCAATTCGGAAATCTCCTAACAATCACAACGGACAACGACACCGCGGCCATGATCAAGCTAGGCGTCAGTCCGACAACGAATCGCATCTCGGTCTCGAGCGCTCCATACAACGCGTTCGGCACTTACGATAACGCCGGCAACATGATCAGCACCCCGCGCGGCGACGCGTTCACTTATGACGCGCTGGGTATGGCCAAGTCTTCGAGCGACGGCGTGACGACAAAGCTGTACATCTACACACCGAACGAAGAACGAATCGCAGTCATCGATACAGTCGCAGGAACAAAAACCGGCACCGCCTGGACCATTCGCGATTCAGGCGGCGCCCCACTGCGCCGCTTCAAAGAGTCCCCATCCGGCACTACGTCGTGGGATGAAGACTACGTCTATCAGGGCGGTAAACTCCTTGTCGCCGAGGTTGCAGGCCCAGAACAGCAGCGCCACTTCTTCTCCGATCACCTCGGCACCCCACGTCTAATCACGGACACCAACGGCTATGAACTGAGCCGGCACACGTATTACCCGTTCGGTCGCGAGGTAACGCCTCCCCAGGACGGCGAAGTCCTCAAATTCACCGGTCACGAACGCGACCGGCCAACGCTGGATTACATGCACGCGCGGTACTACGAGAATGGGTGGGGGCGGTTCTTATCCGTCGATCCGATGTTGGATGTAAAGCGGGCATCGATCGCACCGCAAATGTGGAACCGATACGCGTACGTCCGAAACAACCCGATAAGCGCGCTTGATCCAGACGGGCGATCAGAATTTCGACTCGACAACCAGCTGGGACGTGAGCAACTTGCCGTTGTCAGCGGGCAGATGTCGATGGATAAGTACCTCGAAATTCAGCGTGTTCGCTTTGAAGGCGCCAATGCTGCTTCAGCGCTTGTGGGTATCGGCGAGGCCTTTTCCGGTCTGCGCAGTGCGTATGCACTTGCGAGGGCCGGGTTCTCTGCGGAGGGGCGCGCGATTATAGGCGAGGCAGTCACAATTCTTCGTAGTCAGGGGTTACGGGACGCTGTTTCTGCACTCAAAGCCGGTGTAGATGGGGCGAGTTTTACGATCGGTAAGTACGAAATCGTGACCAGTACCGAGCTTTCCGCCTCAGCAATGACGTTTCGTGGTGAGAACGGCGCCGCCACAATACTATTGGGGAAAGGCGCGCTCACGAGCAACGCTGAGCTAGCGAAGACGGTTGTTCATGAATTGTATCGTCTAATCGCGACTCCCGCAGGGGTGGCGTCAGTAGAGTCGGCGCCCGCCACAACCAAATTGGCGTTCGATTTTGCGGAAGCTGCAGTCAAATTCATGGAACGTGCGGGTTTAGTGCGATGACCACATTCAATAGAGATGACGAACGTCGCCGATGGATCAGAGCGGCGAATAGCTTTATTGCTGACATGAGTTCTCGCATCGAATGCCCGTCATGCAGTAACGCGTTTATCGAGCCGCAAAAAGTCTATGCGGATAATGGTACCCATTTCGATATCATTATGCGCTGTCCGTCGTGCAGCGTTGTTCAGGTTGTTACTGGCCGAGATGGTTGACCCAACGTAACCTCTG
>JBQCJC010000729.1:0-4148 GCA_051953135.1 Thermoanaerobaculia bacterium
TTAGCCCGAGCACATACAGCGGCGTGGTACTTCGAACGCGTACGGCCGCTGGCGGAGTCACAATGCCGAAGATTTCGCCGATTTCGCGAACCCAGTAGCGGCCGGCGCCGATCGCTATCGTGTTCACGGCATAGACGTTTCCTTTGGCATCGAGCAATTCCACAATGGCGTCTGCGCTGGAGGGATTGAGGTTCTGTAAGGCTATCGCGCTGGCGATATTCGATTGCGGCGCGCTCGGTCTCGACGGCCCTGCCGCTCTGTGACGGCGCCCAACACGCGTTGGTAGCGTCACAGTGGCGGTGGTGTATTCGATCGGCGCAAACAGAGGCACGACGGCGCGAAGCAGCGAGTCATTGCTCGTGCCGCTCGCGGTGGTGCGCTCGTACGAGAAATACGTCGCTTCCGATTTGTCGTCTTTCTCGTCATTGCGCGCGCGAATGCGCATGCCGTGCATTTCGGTGCGCGAGCCGACGACGATGTCGATCTGCCTGCTGTTGATGAAGCGCTGTTCGCGAATATCCGCTTCGTTGAATTGAATGCGCGTATTCGGCGTGAAGTTCGTGCCGTACAAATGCACGACGCCACCGGCAGGAACGGCGGAACTTCCGGGTTTCACGTCGCCGATCGTCACGCCATTCGCGACAGTCAGCCGGCCATTGGTGATTTCGGTCGCATAAACGGTTCCGTTAGGACCGGTAAATCCCAATCCCGATGCGTCAATGGTCAGTGGGAATGCCTGTCCGTTGGACGCGCTCTGATCGACGGTTCCGGCAATGCCGAGAATCGGGTAATCGGCGGGTGTGCCGAACACCCCGGACGGCGAGGTGATGTTGAAGGTTAATTCGTCGCCATTAACCATCGCGACGCCGTAGGTGTCCTGATGCTCGTTCATCAGCGCGATGCCGGCGACGGTCGCGATGCCTTTGACTTTCACTTTGCCTTTGCCCGAGGAGATGGGCTTGGGTTCGGTGACGTCGACTTTCACCTGCACAATGCTGCCAGCAGGACCCGATTCATCGCGAATGCGCAGCGACAATCCCGCGAATCCATCGTCTGTGCGGGGATCTACAAGCGCCGGCTCGCCGGCAAACGCGCTGCACGCGAGTAGCGCAATCGATAACGTCAGCACACTGCGGCTCATTGAGCTCTCCTCGGCATCGCGACCGCCACGCGGAACGTCTGCGTCTCGGACGACGCCAGAACTTCCTGACCGCGAAGTGCCGTCACTTCCCACAACAGGCTCTTCCCGGGGGCAAACTGCACGGTGATTGTGGACGGAATGGCAATGCGCGAATCATTCGATTCACCGCGCCACAAGACCGTCCGATCTACTTCCATGATTTGAACGCGATACCGCGAGGCGTTGGCAACAGGCGACCATCGCAATTCATTCGGCGCTTGTGCAAGATCGCCTATCGGCGCAATCGCTTCGAGGCGAGCGCCACGGTAAATCTCAGGACCATCGATCGGATTCAGCGCCGGTTCGCGAGTCTGTAAGAAAACTCCGGCGCCGATGAGAATGACGAGCGCGGCCGCAGCGGCATAGAGCAGGCGAAACGCACGCGGCTTGAACGGGCGAACGTTGCTTTCCGCGAATCGTCGCTGCAATTCATTCGCGATGAATTCGCCCTCGGCGGATTTTTCGTCGCGATTGAAGTCCGCGTACAGAGCGAATTCGGTCTGGCAGCGCACGCAATGCTGCACATGCTCGCGCTCGGCATCGGATAACGGATCGCCGAGGCGCTCGATGGCGATGCATTGTGGCGTGGCCGCCAGCGCGTTCTTCCAGTCCTCGCTCACCATTTCTCTCCGCGATGAAACATCTTCTCCACCGCACGCGCGAGCTTGCGTTTCGCGCTCACGATGTACGCCTTCGCGCCGCTGCTGTTTTCCAATCGCAATAAACGCGTAATCGCGTCCAGCGGTAATTCGTCGCCATAGTGCAGCGTAAACACGGTGCGTTCCGTGTCGTCGAGCGTCGAATGTAGAAATCGATGCAGTCTCCGCGACGTGCTGTTCTCCGATGCCATGGCCTCGGGCGTCGGATCTAGCGCCGGAATTTCGATCAATGCCTCGTCCGATTCCTCGCGATTCGGTTTCTTCGAACGATTGATGGCCTCGTTGCGCGCAATGCTGTACAGCCACGTCCCGAATTGCGCCGTTCCGCGAAACGATTCCAGATTGCGATGCGCTTTCAGGAAAACGTCCTGCGCCAGATCCGCCGCCGAATCCTGGTTGCCGGTGAATCGGTAGCACCAGCGCCCGACCCGCTCGTAGTAATTCTCGAAGAGACGGTTCGCCGCCGCGCGCTTCCGCTCCGGCGCCGCCTCTCGATACGCGCTCAGAAGTGCTTCGTCGCTCGAAGCGTTCCCGCGCGGAGGCGTCTGATCCATCGATTTCATTATAGTGACCGGAGCGCATGTGTTTCGTTCCTGAACCCTGAGACAGTGCGCACCCGCCGTGCGGAACAAAAATCTTCGACTGCTCGCAATTTTTCTTGCGTGCTGCCTTTCGATGGCGGCCGCGGCCGAAACGTTGCAGCAGCGAATTGCAACCGCGGATCGATTGCTCGAAGCGGGATCGACGGATGAGGCCGTCGCCGAATATCGCCGCGCATTGACGCTCGCATCGGGCGCGACGAACGCGCAGATCCTCGATCAACTCTCCGCAATCGAAACCAACACCGGCTATTACGACGCCGCGGCGCGTGATGCGAATGCCGCCGCGAGTTTGTACGCGGAGCTCGGCGATACGGCCAGTCGTGTTTCGTCGCTCAATCAGGCCGGACTCGCGCAGATGTACGCCGGCGCGTACGCGACCGCGCGCGAGACGTTAGGCCGGACCCTGGCGATCGCATTGAACGCGAATTTGCCCGAGGCGATCGTCGAGTTGCGGATGAACATCGCCAGCGTCGAGTTTTATACCGGCCATTACGCGGACGCCGCGACGCAGTACGAGCTCGCGGCGCGCGTGATCGCCGCGCATCCTCAAGAGGATTGGACGCGACGACGCCGTCGTGTGCTGCTTGCGAATCGAGCGACACTCGATCAGCGACTCGGCCGTTATGACGAAGCGCTCGCGTCGTACAAGGAAGCGTTGAGCGATACCCGCGATGTGCGTGCGGACGAGCACGCGCAGATGCTCGCGAATCTCGGCGTCGTGTACCGGCGTCTCGGCGATCCGTACAAAGCACTGGCCGCGTACGACGAAGCGCGCGCGATCTTCGCGAAGGAAGAGTTTCTCGATGGTGAGCTCGGAGTCCTGAAGAATCGCGGCATCGTGCTCGCGCTCGATCTGCATCGTTTCGATGAAGCCCGCGCGACGTTCGCGGATGCGTATCGACGCGCGAGTGAAGCGGGCAATGCGCGCGAGGCATTGCAGGCGCAGCTTTACGGCGCCGAAACGTTGTTGCGCCTCGGCGATGCGGCCGCGGCCGCGCGTGATTTCGCGGCAGCGTCGCAAACCGCGAGGCAGCTCGAAACGATCGAAGATCAGTGGAAGGCGTTGTACGGACTCGCGCGCTGCGATCTCGCGCGCGGCGATGACGCATCGGCGACAACGCATCTGCGCGAATCGATTGCGGTGATCGAGAAGATTCGCGATGCGATTCGCATCCCGTCGCTGAAATCAGATTTTTTCAATGACAAGCGCGAGGTGTTCGATGCGCTGATCGTGCTGCGCTTGCGTCAGGGTGCGAGCGTGGCGGAGATTTTCGATCTCGTCGAGCGCGGACATTCGCGCGGATGGCGTGAGCGCGTCGGGTTGCGATCGAATATTGATTTGCCTTCGATTCAACGCGCATTACCGGGTGACGCAGTGCTGCTCGATTACTGGACGTCGAATGCCGGCGCGGCGGTGCTCGTGATCACGCGAACCTCCGCGCGCGTGCAAAGAATTACGGTCGATGCCGCGAGGATTCGCGCGTTGGTGGATTCACTGGCACGCGGGCCATCGTCGAATTGGAAATCGCTCGCGACGAAGATTCGCGCGGAGTTGTTGCCGGCGATCGATGCGAAGACGCCGCACGTTCTGATCGTGACCGACGGCGCGCTGGCGTCGCTTCCGTTCGAGCTCCTCGGAAAGCCGTTGCTCATAGAGCAACAAGATGTCACCTATATCCCCACGGCCGCGATGCTGTTACGCGACAC
>JBQCJC010000730.1:0-2039 GCA_051953135.1 Thermoanaerobaculia bacterium
AGCGACACAAAGCACGCGCACGCTAACTCATTGAAACTACACACAACGCTCGCTGGCAGAGCGTTCGCCTCTTCGCGGCCTCCGGTAACGAAGGAGGCAACGCATGAAGCACATCATTCGGTGGGTCCTGATCTCGATCCTGACACCCACGCTGTTCGCCGCCGGCACGCTGACGCCGGTCAACTCATCGAACAGTCCGATGCAGATTCGCGAGCACGTCGTCGACGCCGTCATCGACAACGGCTACGCGCGCATCGAAGTGAATCAAACGTTTTTCAATCCGAACAGCAGCGACGTCGAAGCGATCTACGGCTTCCCCGTTCCATCGAGCGCGAGTCTCTCCGAGATCACGATTCAGAACGGCGAGAAGACGCTGAACGGCGAAGTGCTCGAAGCGAAGGAAGCGAAGCAGGTCTACACCGAGGAGCGCGACGCGGGTGGTGAAGCGGGATTGGGCGAGTGCAGTTGCACGAAGCCGAAGGATGAAGTCGAGTACATGTCGTACAAGTTCTCCGTCGCGAACGTCCGCGCGCAGAGCGAAGTGAAGATCCGCTTCGTCTATTACCAGCCATTGAAAATCGACACCGGCGTCGGTCGCTTCATTTATCCACTCGAAGAAGGCGGCACCGATGAAAACGCGAAATCGTTCTGGACGCGCAATCCGAAAGTCGAGCAGCACTTCGCGGTCAACGTCGAATTGAAGTCAGGATGGCCGGTGGAGGAAGTGCGCGTTCCCGGGGCCGAAGCCGAAGCGAAAATTCAGAAACTCGCGGACGGGCATTACAAAGTCGCGCTCGATCGTCCGAATGGCGATCTCTCCAAAGACTTCGTTTTCTACTATCGGCTCGCTGACGATCTTCCCGGTCGCGTCGAGCTCCTCACCTACAAGCCGAAAGCAGACGAACCCGGGACGTTCATGCTCACGGTCACGCCCGGAATCGATCTCGCGCCGATCACCGGCGGCAGCGATTACATCTTCGTGCTCGACAACTCCGGCTCGATGGCCGGGAAACTTTCCACGCTCGCGCGCGGCGTGACGCAAACGCTGCAGCAATTCAAACCAACGGATCGCTTCCGCATCTTCGTCTTCAGCAACAGTGCGCGCGAGCTGACGAACGGCTTCGTCGCGGTGACGCCGCAGAGCGTGCAGGAGTGGTCGCAACGCATCGAGCAATTGCGCGATGAAGGCGGAACGAATGTTTACGAAGGTCTCGAGAAAGCGCTGCACGCGGTCGAAGCGGATCGCGCGACGAGCATTCTGCTCGTCACCGATGGCGTGACGAACGAAGGCATCGTCGATCCGAAGGAGTTTCACAAGCTCCTCAAGCAGTACGACGTGCGCGTGTTCGGCTTCCTGATGGGCAACAACGCGAACTGGCCGCTGATGCGATTGATCGCGGATACGAGCGGCGGGTTCTATTCGTCGGTGTCGAACGACGACGACATCATCGGGCAGATTCTGCTCGCGAAGTCGAAGATCACGAGCGAGGCGCTGCACGACGCGAAGCTCGAGATCAAAGGGGTGAAGACGACCGATGTCACAGGCGATGTGATCGGCAAGATCTATCGCGGTCAGCAACTCGTGTTGTTCGGCAAATACAACGGCGGCGGTATGGCCGACGTGTCACTGCAGGCGAAGCTCACGGGTAAGGACGAGACGTATCGCACGAAGTTCGAGTTCCCGAATGTGTCGGCGGAGCATCCGGAGCTGGAGCGGATGTTCGGGCTCGCGCACATCGAAGAATTGGCACTGAAGGAACAAGCGGGTCTCATGAATCCGCAGGAATCCGAGCAAGCGATCCGCGACCTCGGCATCAAGTACCAGCTCGTGACCGACTACACGTCGATGGTCGTGCTCGCGGATGACACCTTCGCGAAGCGCGGCATCGCGCGCAACAACAAACACCGCATCGAAGTCGAGCACGCCGCGCAGTCCGCGCGCGCGAATGCAGCGCCGGTGAATCGACGCGCGGACAACAGCAGTCCGATGTTCAGCGGCAAATCGCATGGACTGAAAGGCGGCGGCGCGTTCGATCCCT
>JBQCJC010000731.1:0-2863 GCA_051953135.1 Thermoanaerobaculia bacterium
CGACCGTTTCCGTCAGTCGATGCGACATTCTGTTCAGACAAACCGTTTCAAACGAACTGTTTACGGGTGGTTTGTCCGAACGCGGAGGGAGGGGCGAGACCCACTACTTTTGGGTCGGAGGGTTGGGGCGGAGTGGGTGGGGTGAGACGGATTGGATTGAGGCAGGACTTGAATCGAAAATTGAAAATTGAAAATTGTCGCAAGACCGGGCAGCTTGTCGTGCTCGCGACAAGCCCTTTCAATTTTCAATTTTCAATTTCGTGGCCGCGCGTGCGTCAGCGGCCTTTTTCGAGCTCCGCGACCGCGTCGTGGAAGCTCGGTCCGAGCCAGCAGTACGGTCCCGCGAACGTCATGCGCTCCGCGGTGAAGAGTTTTCGATACATCGCCGCGGGACGGCGAAAAAACGCATCGAGATCGCCGACGATGTCGTCTTCCTTCGTCAGCACTTCGAGGTAGGCCATGCCGTCAGTGACGTTCGCGATCGCACGCGCGCCTTTGCGCAACTCATCGTCGGGAACGTAGTGCATCACGTCCGCGCAGACGACGAGGTCATACTCGCCGAGCTTTAGTTTCGCGAGATCGCCGAACGACGCTTTGTGAATGTTGCGCGATTTGCCGTAGCGCTCGACGACGTAGTCGGAGGAATCGAAGCCGAGGTAGGAGACGCGCGGTCGCAGTGTCTTGAGATGCGCGCGCCATGCGCCTTCGCCGCAGCCGATGTCGAGCACGGTGCGAATCGGACGATGCAGAAAGTATTCGGCGATCGTCACCGCCATCGTCACTTTGCGCCGGATCTCATCCGGCTCGTTCACGCGCGTGTCGCGAGCGTGATACCAGCGATCGAAGTACGCCTTGTCGTAGACCTTTGTCATTCCGCGGGAATCGTATCGCGCGACTCGTGCGGCACGCCGATTCCTCTGCGACGCAGCCACGCGATGAGACGCGGCATGCGCGGCTCGATCTTGTCGCACGCTTTGATGGCGAAGCGGCTTTGCGGAAAGAGCACGAGTGCGGCGAGGAGGAAGAACACCCAGCCCTGCATGATCGGAAGAATCGATCCGATGACGCCTAGGATGGCGAAGATGATGCCGAGGAGGATGCGGAGAAAAAGCAACATGAGCGGCGTGATTCTATCGATCGTTTTCGAAACTCACACGCGTTTCGGCCGGAACTCACTCGAATCGAGATACTCGAGCGGGATCTTCTGAAACTCGGTCACGCCGTAGTCGTGCACGAGTTGTTCCGCGGAGAGGTCGTCCGCGAGCACGAGCCCTTCGAGCTCGCCATCGCGGCCTTCGAGCTCCCAGCCCGTCCAGATCACCGCATCGCTATACGGCCGGAGCGAGATCCTCTGGAGATAGCGGCCCATGCATCCTCCGCATCAAACTGCGCGTCCTTTGCGACGCTGTTCCGGGTAGTACGCGAGAAACTCGCGCAACGCCTGCATCACCTCGAGGATCCCCTCGGGCACGCGCAACCGAAGCCAGTAGCAACCGGGATCGAGCACGTTACGCAGCAACTCGACGAAGTGCGTCAGCGAGACGTACGTCGTCTGATACACCTTGCCGCGACTGTTCTCCTGCCGCGCGCGCTGCACTTTGGCGATGATGCGCGCGGCGAGGTAGTACGGCGTCTGCAGCACATCGAATTCTTCATGCGACATGCGCGGACCTTTGGTGATGTGCTGGCGATTGATCGTTCCCTGCAGATATTCGAGCAGCACGACGATCGCGGTTTTCGGCACCGCACCGCATTTGCCTGACTCAATCGTCGCATCGAGAAACGCGATGAGTGCCTTCACCTGTTCGGAGTCGGGATAGTGCAACTCGCGCAGGCCATACTTCTTCGCAATCGCGCGCTCGTCGATCGCGGGGATCGGCGCTTCGATCGTATCGTTCTCGTCTGCCATGGGGCTGGCAGAGATTAGCACGCGAGGCGTGCCGTAAAATCGCGCCCCATGCAAACCGCCGAGCTCCTCGGGACCGTCCCGCTGTTCAAGCTGCTCGATGATTCCGAGCGCGCCGATCTCGAGCGCGTCTTTCATCGTCGCGACTTCGCGGCCGATGAGAAAGTCTTCTCCATCGGCGAGCCCGGCGACTCGCTATACATCGTCGGCACGGGCAGCGTCGAGTTGTTCGTGAAAGACAACGCCGGCTCGAAGATCGTGCTGGCGCTCACGGGTCCGGGAGAAGTATTTGGCGAGTTGTCGTTATTCGACGGAGGCGCGCGCACCGCGAATGCCGTGTGCCTCGAAGCGACGACGTTGTTGTTTCTCGATCGCGCCGACCTGCTCGCATTTCTGCGACGTCATCCCGATGCCGCGCTCGATCTGCTCACGACGATGGGGCAGCGCATTCGCAGCACCGATGCGTTGTTGCGCACGCGCGTCGCGCGAAACATCAACGAAGAGATGCAGATCCGTTCGACGACGATCGAGAAGATCGCGGACGTCATCGCGGAGTTCAGCGGCAGCATCTCGTTTTTGTTTTTGAATGCCGCGTGGTTCGCGATCTGGATCGTGTGGAACACGCTCCCGTTCGTGCCGCACTTCGATCCATATCCGTTCGGCTTCCTGACGATGGTGGTGTCGCTCGAAGCGATCTTTCTCTCGATCTTCGTGCTCGTCAGTCAGAACCGTCAGGCCGCGAAAGATCGCTTGCGCGCCGACGCGGAGTACGAGGTGAATCTCAAAGCCGAGCTCGAGATCACGCATCTGCACGAGAAGGTCGATTTTCTGACCGAGGAGTTGCTGGCGCGGTTGCCGAGGGTGCAGAGGTAGTTGTTGGTTGGTGGTTGTCGGTTGTTGGGGGAACCGCTCCGCCAAGAATCACGATCTCGGATGCTCCTGTCTCGGCGAGCGCGC
>JBQCJC010000732.1:0-5345 GCA_051953135.1 Thermoanaerobaculia bacterium
GAGTGTTCGAAATGAATCGGAAAACCTTCACAGAATCCCGACGTCAAAGTCCGAACCTTGCGAGAGATGTAAACTGACTGTATCAGTGTAAGGTATTTGCTAATACCGGTTTCGTAGGTCAGCCGTTGGTTCATGCAAGCGCCGATTACTTGCAGGCGTGAGCCGATATTGGACCGTGGTGTAAACGACTTCTAATGCCAGGACATGCAAGTGACATGTTAGCTGACGCCTCTTCTGCACCAGGAGTAGTTCCTCGTTCTACTGCTTGTCGTCCTTGGGTCGCCGGTGGATCACTCAACAGTGACGTATCCAACTCGCATACCGCACGTTCGATGTGTGGAGTAAACTATCGCTTCGGTATGGCTGCTTTATGTCTGGTCGATCAGTGCTAGATCATCTCTGGCCGCGGATAGCTGGCGTTGGTGTAATTATCGTTGCGTTTATCTGGTTCTCTCGACGTCACGTCGACATTGGCATTGAAGGTGAGCCGCCAGCGTTCGCATTGAAGGGCCGAGCGGCGATTATCGTCGCAATTCTCGCAGCTATTTTGGGTCTCATCGTAATTCTCAAGCCGACATTGTTTGCCGGATGAATAGCCGACCGAGTGTTGCGTGCTGCCCAACTCCACACTGAAGCTGACCGCGCCCGGCTCCGTCCCGGCGCTGAAGCGCCTGGGACAATCGCCAGCGCGGGGGCGTCACGTCGCGTGCAGGTAGCTCCCTCGATCGTTGGTCCTTAGTCGCTGCACGCGCCGCGCCGCGCGACTTCGTCGCGCGGCACTGGCGCGGCAGCTTAGTGCGAAGCCGTTAGGCGCACGAGCTCGCTGGTACGAACGGTTGCCTGGGAGCTATGATCGTGTACGGAGATTATTCGATGACGAATGTCACTCGATTCGCAGGCTCTGTGCCGGAGAAGTACGATCGATACATGGGTCCAATTTTCTTCGAACCTTACGCAGCAGATCTTGTAAATCGCCTGCATGCTTCGGCCGGCATGCGAGTTCTTGAATTGGCTTGTGGCACGGGCATCGTTACGCGTCGCTTAAGGGACGTACTTCCGGAGGATGCAACATTAGTCGCAACCGATCTCAATGAAGGCATGATCAAACAAGCGGTCAGAAAGTTTGGCGCAAACGAGCGAATTGAATGGCGTCAGGCAGACGCGACCGATCTGCCGTTTTCCGATGAAGCATTCGACGCAGTGATCTGTCAATTCGGGGTTATGTTTTTCCCGAACAAACCGGCGGCATTTCGTCAGGCATCGGGTTCTCCGGTGTCCAGGAGCAATCCTCTTCAGTGTATGGGATGCCGTTGAGAACAATCGTCTGTCACAAGCCGCCGCGGATGCAATTGCGCAGATCTTTCCCAAGGATGTGCCAGACTTCTACCGAATTCCGTTCGGGTTTCACGAGCCGGATAAGATCAAGATTATGCTATTCGACGCGGGATTCGAGGATATCGATATCGAGACGGTCCGGAAAGTCAGCTTCAGCGCATCGGCTATGGATGCGGCGATTGCTTTGGTGGAGGGAACGCCGATGATTGATCAGATTCTGGATCGATCGAAGGTGCCAGTGTCGGAGGTGGTTGCGGCCGTTTCGCGCGCGATTGCTGAACGATTCGGCGACGGGCCCGTACAAAGTGAGCTAACGGCGCTAGTGTGCACTGCGCGTAAGACCGCCATCTGATACTCTGCGAACCGGGCGCCTAACTCCACACTGAAGCTGACCGCGCCCGGCTTCGGTCCGGCGCTGAAGCGCCTGGAACGTACGCCAGCGCGGGGGCGTCACGCCGCGTGCAGGTAGCTCCCTCGGCCGTTGGTTCTTAGTCGCTGCACGCGCCGCGCCGCGCGACTTCGTCGCGCGGCACTGGCGCGGCAGCTTAGTGCGAAGCCGTTAGCCGGGTGCTAGTGGGAGTCTTCGTAACAAGACCGCTTTACGAGTCGTCTTCGTAACGAGACCGCTTTACGAGTCAGACGCTTAAACTAACCCATTCACAATGTGTGCTTGGGTTCATAGAATGTCGGTATGTGGTATGTCGGTCTCGACGTGCACGTAGACACTGTGGCGATTTCGATTCGAAACAGCCGCGGAGTGATTGCGAAGCGAGACATAGTCCCTACGGATCGAAGCGCGTTGCAGAAGGCGTTGCGATTGGTTCGCGGTCGAGCACGTATCATTTGCGAATCGGGTCCGCTTGCGCCGTGGGTCCGTGACATGCTTGAGACACGCTTCAGAGAGGTGCTTGTTTGCGACCGGCGTCGTACGCGTCTTACAACATCGAGCTCGAAAACCGACAGGTTGGACGCGGACAAGCTCTCGGACCTCGCTCGGCGTGGCGGTCTTCACACGGTACACGTCCGAAGGGGCGAGGAGGCCGCACTGTGGCGACACGCCGCACACTTTGTGCGGATGAAATGCGAGCGATCCCGAATCATCCATCGCCTTCGCGCGCTGTTTTTGGAGCGTGGTATTCAGGTGCAAACACATCGTTCTACGCCTGAGCGAGTTCCGCTCCGTCGGTTGACTGCGCCAGGCGCGCGTTATGTTGCACTTGCGTACCTGCGGCAGTTGAAAGTGGCGTCGGCGCTTGTAGTTGAAGCCCGCGAATCGCTAGTGGCAGCTGCGCGAAATAGACCGGAATTTGCACTGTTACAGACGATCCCATATGTAGGTGAGATTCGTGCGTCGGAGCTTCTCGCGGTCGTGGGGCACCCGTCGCGGTTCCGATCGCTTCGCGCATTTCGGTCGTATGCAGGATTGGGCGTGACGCAGCGGCTTTCTGCCGAGCACCGAGTAGAGAACGGAAAGATTGTGCGCGAGGAGCGCACGCGCGGAATACGTCTTGCTAAAACGGGTCAACCAATACTGAAGAAAGTGCTACGAGACATCGCTTTACATGCATCGATTCGGAGTGGCGACTTTCGAGAAGTATACGAAGGACATCTGGCTCGCGGTAAAACCCCGGCAGTCGCGCGTGTCGCGCTAGCACGTAAAGTTGCGGCAATCATTTACGCAGTGTGGCGATACAACACACCATATTGCCCTCAACAAAATACGGTTCTAAGTTCGGGGTGAGCATCCTCGATATAGTTTGACCTCAGGAGTACGCGCTTCGAGAAGGCCGAACGACTAACCATATGCCGCCCCGAAGTTCAATTGGCACACTAGATGAGCCCCGGCTAACTCCCCGCTGGAACTGACCGCGCCCGGCTTCGTCCCGGCGCTGAAGCGCCTCGGCCGACCCACAAGAAAGACGGCGTCACGTCGCGTGCAGGTAGCTCCCGCCACCGTTGGTCGTTAGTCGCTGCACGCGCCGCGCCGCGCGACTTCGTCGCGCGGCACTGGCGCGGCAGTTCAGCGGGAATCGTTAGGCGGATGAGGCCCGCGATTCCGTGCGACAATCACACCAGAGGACCGCCAGCCTCATGGCGAAATCGCTACTTCGATGGCTCGTAGACGTGTTAACCCGGCAGGCGGCGACCGAGCCCGCGACACTGGAAACTGCTGAGTCGCTCAGCGAGACGTCCGCGGAGCTTGCTCCGAAGTACTTGTATCGGTACTGCAGCGCAGACCGAGCCATTCAAATCCTTCGCGACAACACTTTGTACCTTTGCGCGCCCGACAAGTTAAACGATGTCTTTGAAGGCGCGGTTGGCTCGGCCGTGAAGTATGACCCGAAGATCGCTCGTGAGCTGGAGATACGGCGGTACATGGGCTTAGCTGGCATACAACGAGCCATGGCTGAGGAGATTGTTAGCGAGAGTTCGTCCGCTGCTGAGCAACGCGAGAACTTCGAGTACTTCGCTGAACAGCTTCGCCAGATTGGTCGAAGGATGCGTCAGCACTCCGGTATCGTCTGTTTCAGTGCATCGTTCAACGATCAACGCATGTGGGGAACGTACGGTGACAATCATGCCGGCGTGTGCATTCAGTTCTGGCATGATGAAGGCCGTTCCCCGGTGGTCAAGCATGCGAGACCGGTTATCTATACAGCAGAGGCACGAGCAGACCTTCTCGTGAAGATGCTGAATGAGGACGGTTCCATTTCTCCGTCGACGTTAGGCCTCCTGTTCTACCTGACTAAGACAACCCACTGGCGAGACGAAAACGAATGGCGGATCGTCATGCTTGCCGACAGCGTCGAAACGCAGACATCGCGTACATTTCGCTTTCCTGCCTCGAGTATTCGTCGCGTCTTTCTTGGGCCGCGCATTGATTCGGTCAAGCGCAAAGAGATTCATGATCTTGCGAGAGCTCATACCAGCGACTGGGCCATCATCGACGTTCAGGTAGATCCTGAGAACGGCCAATCAACTTTTCACGGCGTCGAGATTCTCAAGCACAAAGACGATTTTGAATGGCACGCGAAGGTGGCACTATCGTGAAGTTCACCGCCTAACTTTGGTGTGAAGCTGTCACGGCCCGGCTTTCGGCCCGCCGGCCGAGCCGGCTGCGGTGTCCCAGCATGACGGCGTCACGGCGGTTGCAGATCGCCACTCGGTTCTGCGAACGTCATTGCCGGCAACCGCCGCGCCGCTCCGGCTTCGGCATGCGGGACCGGCCGTGCAGCTTACACCAAGAACGTTGGGTGGACGGTACTGAATCGCGAGAGTGTGGCTTCGGCACGGACCTAACCTGCACGTACCTCGCTTGCGCCGCGCGCGCACAAACACCCCAAGCACCAGCGTCGGCTTGGGCCCCAAAACGCTTCGGCACAATTCCTAGCGTTGCGGTTCTGGTTCTCGCGACCATAGGGTCGCCTGGCCGCACAGATGCTGTCTGGCATTTGCCACGCAACTTCGGCAAAGAGCGCGAGCGTAGCGCTTGTGTAAAGCGTCGAAGAAAGCAAGGTGACTTGCACTGATCGCGTTCATCGAGGCCAAATCGCAATCGTTCTGGCTTCGACACGTGAGGGCGTCGCCGCACTCATCGAATCCAAGCTCGAAGGTCTCTGCTCGTGGCGCGGAGGTTCTGCCAGCATTCTGAACCGGTCGCGTAATGACTTCGGCACGCAAAGAGAACACGAGTTGCGCGGGGCGGGCGTCACACTTTACATATGTCGGCGCCATGCGTAATCACGTTATATGTGGGCGGTACGCACAGCGCGTAAGGCAGTGCCTTCTGCCGCCATGTGATCTGCGCGAACTGCGGCTTCGGCACGCTCACAAGAGCGTACCGAACTTCGCTTGTGCCTTGTGCTTCGCCTGGCCTGCGTAATCGGCAGATTCTTTCGGTATTTCCTAGGTGGACGTTCCTACGATACCTCTTGTGCAAGAATGCACACACACAACACGCCACCCAACTGGCGCGTGAAGATGACGCGGCCCGGCTTCGGGCCGGGGCT
>JBQCJC010000733.1:0-2041 GCA_051953135.1 Thermoanaerobaculia bacterium
TTTAGGCCCGGGGCGGGGGCCCCCCCCCCCCCCGCTCCACTGGTGAAGATGTGCCACTTCGGTCGCTTCCAGCTCGACCGAAACTCGCTGACGCTCGCGGCCTTCGCGATCTTCTGGCGCTCGTGGCCATCGAGAAACACGACCAGATCGAACTGCTGCTGCGCGGTGCCGTACGTCTGATCGAATTCGCGCACGATTTCATTCGGCGGCGTATTCAGTCGATGCAACGTCGTCGATAGCGGAAACGTCACGCTGCCTTCGTACGCCTTGTATAAAACCTCGCTGCACACGAGCGATGAATCAGTGTGAAAGTCGAAATTGAAATCGTACGGCCGACCGACGTAGCCGAACGCACGCGCGATCGCGATCGCTTTCTCGCGCTTCGATGTGCGCGGTCGCAATGCGGCGAATGAATCGGCGGATGCGGAATGCTCGATCGTCGTCAGCGACACGCCCTCGGAGATCGCTTCGATCACATGCGCGTCGCGTGATTGCGCATACGCGAGCGGATAACGCTCGCGCAGAAACGCTTCGAAGTTCCCATCGGCGCGGCCTTGCTCGCGCACCCACGCGTGCACGTTCGCATCATCGAAGAAGCGCGCGCGTGATGCCGAATCACCGATGTACATCGCGGTGTGCGGCCAGTAACCGGGAAGACCGACATTCGAGAGATACCACTCGCGACGTTCGAGCAACACATCGCCTGGCTCGAGTCTCGGTGTGAGCGATTCAATCTGCGCGTGCGTGACGAGCGCGCGATCCGCTTTCGCGAGTCGCGTATCGCCCATCCACTCGGCGACGCCTTTCTGCACCGGGAACCACGCGGTGAATGCGGCACTGCGCGCGATCTTGAGCGCATTCTTCGCCGTCTGTACCGGACCTTTGCCGCGACCGGCGTCGAGCACCGCCTGCGAATCGCTGTCGATGAATCTGCGCAATCGCGGCAGTCGCGAGCCGCCGCGAAGTTTGTAGAGCGAATCGAGCGCCGCGTACTCCGTCGCCCGCGCGACGTTCAGCCAGCGAAACTTCACGCGCGCATACGAGCCCGATGGCAATCCGATCGATTGCACATCTTCGTTCAGCACTTCGTCCGCACCCGGCAGATGCTCGCACGCGGCGATCATGTCGAGCGCGCCGCGGTACTGCGCGAGGAACGACGCGTAGGTGATGACCATCGCGTCTTCGCTTTTGTCATCGCGGTGATACGCGCCGATCGAATCGAGCGCGAGGAGGTAATCGAGAAACACGCTCCACGTGTCGCGCACGCGCTGCTTCTCCGTGGCGGTGAGCAGCTCTCGACGACTGCCGTGATTCGCGATCTCCTGCATCTCCGCGGCAGCGGCTTCGAGTCCGTCGCGATAAATCTCCACGGCTCGCGCGTCGGCCTCGGCGCGCTCCGTCGCGGCGCGCGCGGTGAGCGGCAACAATGCGATCATCACGGCTCCGAAAACCCCGATAAAGGCGCGCATGTGCGGGCAGTATAGGCCGCGATCGTCGCTCCGATGAGCGCGCCCGCGATGTGCGCGACCGGCACGGTTACGACGTCGGCGCCCATGTTCGACGCGAAGACCGCGCCGCCAGTCATCGATTCGAATGCGATCTTCGCAACGAATCCGATCGCGCATGCGATCGCCAGCTTCGACTTGCGCGATTGCACGAGCAGCAGCGCGAACAGCGCGGAGTCGATGCCGGAGAGTCCGCGATACGTGCTCACGTTCGGTGCGAACGTGAGCACGGCGATCGGAATCAGGAACGTACTGGCGAGCAGCGTCGCGTGGAACGCGCGGGGGTTGTAGTGAGTGGAGGCGATGCCGAGGATGGCGAACGCGATCGCGTCCCACGCGAGCTGCTCACAACTCCAATGTGTGAAGTGACAGGTGACGATGCGCCACGGCTCGGACAGATCGCGCGTCAACTCGAGCTGCGAGCCATCGACGAATGCGAATGCAATCGCGAGAACCGTGAGCGCACCGATTGTTTTCATCGACGCAGCCTCAACGCCGCGGTGACCGCGATCATCGCGAGAATCACCATCCAGGGA
>JBQCJC010000734.1:0-2719 GCA_051953135.1 Thermoanaerobaculia bacterium
AAAAGCGTCCGCTATCCAAAGAATGAATGGATTGGCGTGTCCAACGATGACGCCTCAATGGCGATCGACGTCTATGGCGACTTCCTCGACAAGGTCGCCGCGTAAAGAGGAGGTACCCCAACTGATTCAAACCGCAATTGCGCTGCTACTCGTGTTCGGTGCGGACGTGCGTCCGCATCCGTATTGGTGGCAGTGGTGGGAGGAGAACACTAACGAAATGACATTGACTCAAACACTGCGCAGTGAATACGACACGCTCTTTCAGACATGCACCGTTCGTCCCGAGTTCTCGGACAACATCGAGAACGTCATTACACGCAGCATCACCGCCCGACGACGCTATCAAGCGGTCGCGCTTCGAACTCGCGTTCCGTGGCACGTCGTCGCCGTCATTCACAATCTCGAATGCTCCGGCCGTTTCGATTGCCACCTTCACAACGGCGATTCGCTCTCGCGTCGCACGGTCCATGTTCCGGCCGGACGACCGGTAGAGGGAACCCCGCCGTTCACTTGGGAAGACAGCGCGGTCGATGCGCTCCGTTACCAAGGATTCACGTCATGGACGGATTGGAGCGTCGCCGGAACGCTCTACAAGATCGAGACCTATAACGGCCTCGGTTATCGCAAGAGGGGACTACGGTCGCCCTACCTGTGGAGCGGTTCACAGCACTACACAAAGGGCAAGTACGTCGCGGACGGAAAGTTCGACGCGAACGCCGTCTCTTCTCAGGCCGGAGCCGCTGTCGTTTTGCGTCGCATTGCGGAAAAGGATCTCATCAGGATCGGCGTCAACCCCGGCGCTGCACCGCAACCTCTCGCGTCTCCTGTCTGGCCGTCCGATGACGCATCACCGCTCTCCAAAGCCGCTTAGTGGCAATCGATTACCTCGCCTTTGACGACGCGAATCAAGCGCGTCTCCGACACGCAGTCGGCACAGCCCGAAAGGTGTTGCCAGCCGACGACATCGAAGATGCGATTACCAAGCACGAGACGGCGCCCTTGCTATGCACGATTCTGTCTGAATCCGAGAGTGACGGGCCGCTTGTCGCAAGTCGTACGACGATCGATCAACGGGAAGAACTGCGATTGATTGTCGTCGTTGTTGCGGAGAGCTTCCGCGATAAGGCGGACGGCACGGCCGGAGCCTACCGTCTTATCGAAGAGGTGAAGCTCGCGATGCGCTCGCGGGAATGGAAGAATCCGCACGCCGATGGACCGTTCGTTTTCGAGCGGTGGCGGTTCATGACACGACGGGGACCGCGCGTTGCGTACCAGATCGAGTTTCGAGCTACGGCCGTCGATGACTACGCCCGTGCAGCGTGAGCCTCTTCACCAGTACGCGAATATCTGCTTACCGTTCTTGTGCGCCTTGGCGATGCGTTCCTTCTGCGAGTCTGTGCATGGATATCCGAACGCGTCGTCAAAGTCGCAGTCCGGCGCCTCATCACGAACAAGAACGTGACTCCGTTCGCTGGAGATGTCGAAGTCACCCGCGTCGTAGAGCAGGAATTGTCCGATGGAACTCTTAATCGCGACGCCTTCCGGTACGTCAAAGAGAGTGCTTCGCATCCGCTCCAGCATTTCAAGAAGGGTGGTATTGGCCGAGGTTCGCGTGTCGCGTACGAGTTGTCGGCGGTAGGCCAGGTCGCGCTCGAAGGTGTCCTCAAGAATAGTCCACGATCCGCCGTTCGTCTTGAGGTGAAGATCGACCGACGCCCGGAGAAGCGCCTCGTTCTCACGGAATAGCTTCATGGTTTCGGTGCGCGTCTTGCCCTTTACGATTGGTTCCCAGCTCATCTCAATAAACGAGCGTCCGTCAACGGTACTTAGTCGGTTTACAACGAGCGATTTGTCGCCGTATGTCCGTGAAGTGCGATAGATGACATCGTCGGCACGCACGTCACGAATGAGATACACGTTTTCGTCTCGCTCTTCGGTCATGCGGACAATCTCAGTCACGTAATACAACGTCTCGCCGTCCTTCTCAGCGACGACGCGGTGCCATCGAAGCTCGGGCGGCGGTTGCGACGGCGAATACGGATCGTCGATCGTCTCCGGCGATTCCTCTTGGGCCATCGCTACCGGCGCGAATCCCGCCGCCATTAAGAGCACACAAAGCGAAAGTGCGCACCAGCGCACGCACCGCCATAACGCCCGCATTCCGTCCATCGGCCGATTTTACATGGTTCGAGGACGCCCGCCTAACAGCTCCCCACAGAACCGATGTCCCCGCGCCCGCACTTCGACGAGCGGGCGCGGGGAACATCTTCAGAGGAAATCTCAGTGGCCTATTTCACCGAGAACGATCTGCTTACAACGATCGCAAAGCAGACGTCGTTCGGCGTAGTACCTACATCTCCGGTCTCGTACGTGCTGCCAATCTCTAAGGGCGCACAGGGTCCGGAACACTCGCGCAGCAAGATCGAGAACGACGCGCGCTATGTCGATGGCTACAGCCGCGAACCTGCGCTCGGCAATCACAAGTCAGGCGCCGATTTGCCGCTCGTTTCGAATCTCAACATTTTCGGATATCCCCTTTACGGCCTGTGCGGATCAATGACCACGACCGCCGACGAGACCCTTTACACACACGAAGGAAAGCCTGGAAAGACGGTCATCTACTACGTCGTAGAAGAGGCGCTCGCTGGTACGAAGTATTACCAGTACGCCGACCAAGTATTTAGAGAGCTCTCCGTCGAGTACGAACAGGAAGGGCTCT
>JBQCJC010000735.1:0-15001 GCA_051953135.1 Thermoanaerobaculia bacterium
AACGGCAGTATGGCGGGAACGCCGACGGAGAAATCACGACGCACGATCGAATCTGGCTGAAGCTCCGTCTGTGGGTCGATCGAAATCACGACGGCCTGATGACTCGTGACGAAAACTACACTCTCGGCGACGCCGGCGTCATTGGCATTTCCCTCGATCCGGAGGTGTACGGCCCCGATCGAAATTATGGCGTCGATGCGAACGGGAATCTCCATTTTCTTCGCGGAACGTTTTCGCGTCGCGAACGAGGAACGATTGTGGAGCAGTCACTGCATGAGGTGTGGTTCTCGGCCGACGTGAACTAAACATCAGTAGTCATCCGCGGATGAAAGGGACGCCGTGATGGCGTCCCTTTTCTGTCTCGCTCTTCATCCTCAAAGCCACACCGTTTACCCGTGCTTTACCTCTGGTTGTCGGCGCCTTCATCGGCGGTCACTACAAGAGGGATGGGTCCACGATGTCCGTTCCTTTTCTTGCTTCGCTCTCGCCACAGTCGACGCTCGCGGAGTTGCCGACGTGGAACACGCGTGTGCCGGCGACGGCGCTTGGCAGCGAAGTCGATGCTGCGCTGCGTCGCGATCCCGATCTTCCCGGCGTCGTGATTTTTGATGCGCGTGGTGTGCGAGGCGCGATCTCGCGCACACAGTTTCAGACCACGATCAGTCGTCCGTTCGGACGCGAAGTCGTTGGGCCGCGCGCGGTGCGATTTCTGCTCGAAGAACTTTCGCCCGGCGATCCGATGATCCTCGAGGCGACGATGCCGATTCAGGACGCGGTGCGGTTGTCGCTCACGCGCGATCGCACGCTGTTGTACGAACCGATTCTCGTCGGCCGCAACGGCGATGTGAAACTCGTCGGCTTCACCGATTTGCTGCAGGCCGATTCGCGCATTTCGTTCCTGCGTAATCTGCAGATGCAGGAGATTCTCGCGACGGTGCAGGAAGGGTTTCTGCTCGTCGATCGCGAGCATCGCATCGCCTCCGAGTTCTCTCGCTCCGTCGTCTCCATCCTCGGCCGCTCGAATCTCGCCGGCGCCGAACTTCCCGATGTCCTCACCGAGCTCGCCGGCTCCGAATCCGGTGAGCTCGCGCGCGGCTATCTCGAAACGCTTTTCAACCCGAACGTGATCGAGAAACTCGTCGGCGACATCAATCCGCTGAAGTCGATTCAGATCCCCGAGCGCGATGATCGCCCCCGACAGTTTCTCCGCTTCGCGTTCCGCCGCTCGATCGAAGGCAAACAGATTCGCCGCATTCTCGTGCGAGTCGAAGACCGCACGCGCGAAGTGGAGATGGCCGCGGAGCTCGAAGAGCAGGAGCGGCAGGCATCGCAACGCGTCGACCTCGCGATGGAGATGATGCAGGTCGATCCCGATGCGTTAACGGATTACCTCACGCGCTTCCTCGCGGAAGTCGCGCAGATCCGGCGCATGCGCGAGAAGGGCAACGGCGCTCCAACGCAGCACATCACGCCGATGATGCGCATCCTGCACAGTCTCAAAGGCGAGGCAGGCGTGATCGGCTTGCGCAGCTTTGCCGACAAACTGCATCGCACCGAAGATGTCGCGGAGTCGTTGCGAGACAACGCGGGACCGCAGCCATTCGCGATCGAGCGTCTCGATGCATCGATCGATGCGCTGCTCACACTCGGCGGCGAAGCGAAGGATCTGATCGCGCGACTCTCATCGCTCGCGGCAAAGCGAACACTCGTCGCCGCGACGCCACAACCTCCGATCGATTTGATGTCGTCGATCGAGACTCTGATCAACGACCTTGCATCACGACTCAACAAACCCGCGCGATTTCTCGCGCGGTGGAACGACGCTGAGTTGCCGGATGCATATCGCTCCCTCGTGCGCGAGGCGCTCATTCAACTCGCGCGCAACTCGATGACGCATGGCGTCGAGACCGAAGCGCAGCGTCATCAGTCGGGCAAGACCTCGCCCGCGATCGTGCAGGTTGCGTTACGCCGTCACGAAGCAGAAGGGCAGCTCGAGATCGTCTTCCAGGACGATGGCCGCGGACTTGATCTCGATCGCATTCGCATGCGCGCGGGCGAGTTGTTCGAGCTCGCGTATCTCGATGATGCGCAACTCGCGCAGATGATTTTCGAGCCGGGATTCTCGACGGCCGAGGCGACGACACCGGATGCTGGACGCGGCGTTGGTCTCGATCTCGTGCGCGAGCGCGTGGAGCGCGCGGGCGGCGTGATTCTCGTGCACAGCGAGCCCGGCGTGTTTTGCGCGTTTCAGATCGTCCTTCCGCTGCAGCCGGAGAAAGAACGATGAGACTACTGATCGTCGATGACTCGCTGGTCGTGCGCAACGCCATTCAGCGCGCGGTGGATGAAGGAAAAATCGCGGATGTCTTTCGCGCGGAAGACGGCGAGGAGGCGGTGACGATCTTCGGACGTCAGCGGCCGGAGCTGGTGACGATGGATCTCACACTGCCGCGTCTCGATGGTCTCGGCGCGATTCGTCGCATTCGCGAGATCGAGCCGCGTACGTCGATCCTCGTGATCTCGGCGCTCAACAGTCACAAGACCGCGATGGAAGCGATCGCCCTTGGCGCGTGCGGGTTTCTCACGAAACCATTCACCGCTCGCGAGATCGCCGAAGCGCTCGATCAACTGACCGAGCATGCGGTTGCGGCCGCGGCGGAGAGTCTCACATGAGCGCGCGTGGTGCATTGCGCGCGCAACTCGAAGGAGCACACACCGTGAGCGACGAACGTTCGAACGTGCAGCGCATGCCGCGCCGCGGGAACCTGCTGTTCGTCGATGCGGATGAATTTCTGCTCGAGATGCTCACCAGCGCTTTGTCTCTTTCGAGACCAAGATGGAGCGTCATCACGACGCACAATCCCGCCGAAGCGCTCGAAGTCTTGTCGCAGCATTCCGAGCTCGACGCGATCGTCACCGAGATCGTGTTCGACGATTCGGAAGATGCGGGTCGCGCATTCATTCGCGAGGTCGCGCAACGCTGGCCGGAGATTCCGGTGCTCGCCGTGACGACACTCGATCGCGATGAAACTCGCGGACTCGATACCGCCGAGTTCATCGCCAAGCCGCCCGACATCGACTTCCTCGTCAGTCGCATCGATCGCATCATCCGGCGTCAGCGCGAGAGCCAGGTGCGCGGCATTTCGCTCACGACCTTCCTGCAGATTCTGGAGATCGATCAGAAGACCTGCACGCTGCACGTGTCGCACGCGGGCCGTGTCGGCGAGATCGCATTTCGCGACGGAAAACTCGTGCACGCGGGACTCGGCGAGCTCGAAGGGAAAGAAGCGTTGTTCGCGATGCTCTCGATGCGCGAGCACACGCTGCGCGTCGTCGACGTGTGTACGGCGACCGGCGCGGCGATGCCGCTCGCGTCGCTGCTGATGGAGTGGTCGGTGCGTGAGGATCATTCGAGGCGCGGCGCTTCGGGTGCGGAGGAAGAATGAACTTCGAACAGCTTAGATTGTTCAAACGGATCACGCTCGATTACTTCGCCAAGCTCGCGCCGGACGATCACGCACCGGAGCTCGGCGAACCGCACATGCATTTCGGGGATCCGGAGCTGCTCGATTACACCAGCCTCATCGAAATTCGCGGCGAGTATCAGGGCTGCATCTATCTCACGTCGCCGAGCGCGATGTTGCGTGACGTGCTGCTGATCAACGGCGAATCGAGGGATTCGCCCGAACATCTCAAAGACATGTGTCAGGAGTTCTCGAACGTGTTGTCCGGCAACGCGAGCAAAGCGTTCGGCGGCAACTGGCAGATCTCCGTTCCGCGCTCGCTGACGATGAATGAAGTGATGTCGCTCGCGCTGCCGGAGTCGACGTTCGTGATGCCGATTCACTGGCGCGGCGAGCGCTCGTTGCTCGTCATCGGGTTGCGGGAAGCGCAGGAGGCAGCATGAGCGCGCGATCGATTCTTCCGCAGAGCGTGTATCGCCGCGCGAAGGAGCCGAATCAACTCTCGAATGAGCTGAAGCTGATCGCGCTGGAGTGGGCGTTGTATTTCGCGGTGACGGGAACACACACCGCCACGGAGTTGGGAAAGCAATTGCGCGTCGATGCTGAGGATCGCAATCGCGCGCTGGCGCGTTTGCTCGAGCTCGGACTCATCGCGGAGCAGGAACTGCATCCCGCCGATTACGTGCGCGCGCTCGCGGCTGCAGGCGATCCGCAGGAGAAAACGCTGCGCGAGTTTTTGATCGCGGCATCGCAATCGTCCGACGTGGTTGAAGCCACGCCGCGTCCGCAATTGCACGACGTGAAGGATTTCGCGACCGCGACGCTGCAGCGCGTGGTGCCGCCGCGGCCCGCGAAGGTCGCGCCGCCGCTCGCGTTCACGCCGCTGCCTTCTCCGAATGACCGGAAGGAGAATCGTATGTCCGGATCTCGCAAGCTCAGTCTTCGCGCGCTGATGAATTTGATCGAGTCGCAAGCGGGGAGCCGCGAGGCAGGGCAGCTCGATATCTATCGCGTGTTCGTGCGCGTCGATACGTCACTGCTGAAGCGGAGTGGGATCGAGACGTTGCGATTCACCGAGGATCGGCTCGTGTCGGATCCGGAACTGCAGCAGGCGATCGTGCGCAGTGTGAAGAAGACCCTCGGCGTCGATTGTCCCGAGAGTTTGTGGGTGGCGTAATGAGGTGGTGTCATCCCGTGGCGCGAAGATGCCACGGGATGACGGTTGCTACTCGTCGTGATCTTCGAAGGCCACTCGCTCGTCGTTCTCAGTTTCTTCCGCTTCGCGCTCGACCGGTTCCGTCTGCTCCTCGTACGTCGTATCCATCTCAGACATGTTTCGCCTCCTTGTGCGAAAGGCTACGAGCCGAGTGCGACGCGCGTTCGCTGCGAACGTGAATTGATGATGAAGACCGCGTGACGATGACTTCGCGCCGCACTCTTCGCATTGCGCAGACGTTGTTTGCCATCGCGCTCTTCGCGTTCGCACTGACGTCGTTGCGGAACACCCTCGCGCAGTATCGATGGCGTGACTTCACGACGTATCTCACGACGTTGCCGCGCTCGCATGTCGTGCTCGCGATCGCGATGACGTTCGGCGGCTACGCCACGATGACCGGCTACGACGCGTTCGCGTTGCGCTATATCGATCGTACGATCGCGTATTGGCGCGTGGCGCTCGCGTCATTCACCGGCTACGCGATCAACAACAACGTCGGACTCTCGGGCGCGGTCGGGATGTCGTTGCGCTATCGGATGTACAGCACATGGGGACTGACCGCGGGCGAGATCGCGCGCGTGTTCGCGTTCTGCACGATCGCGTACTGGGTCGGCTTCAATCTTCTCGGCGCGATCGTGTTCATCGCCATTCCGCCGCCGCTGCCGCCGGCATTCAAACTTCCATTCACATCATCGATCCGCATCCTCGGCGTGATCATGCTGATCACGCCCGTCGTGTATCTCCTCGGCGTGATGCTGCGCAAAGCGCCTCTCCGATTCATGAAGCAGGAAGTGACGCTTCCGAAACGGCCGCTCGTCGCGGTGCAACTCGCGCTTGCGATGGCCGACTGGATTCTTGCGGCCGCGGTGCTTTGGTTGTTGCTGCCATCGCCCGCGCAGTCGTTTCCGTTGATTCTGGCCGTGTTTCTGCTCGCGCAAATGGGCGGACTCATTTCGAACGTGCCGGGCGGCATCGGCGTGTTCGAAGCGATCGCGATCGTGTTTCTGAAGCCGCAGGCGATCGGCGCGCTGCTCGCGTTTCGCGGCATCTACTTTCTATTGCCGCTGGCGATTGCGATCGTGATCCTCGCCACACACGCCATGGGTCGATTCGTGTTGCGCAATGCGCGCACGAACCCCTGATTGTTTACCTCGCCTTCGAATCGCGTGCACAGGCTCCCTCCGCCTGATCGCTATCGTCCGCGCAACCTCGACTCATCCATCCGACAACACAAAAGCGACCACGCAAACCAAGGAGGGTCCATGTCGTTTCGCTCCCTCGTCTCTCTCTTTGCGCTTCTCTTCGCGACCGCACTCGTCGCGCAGGAAGGCGCAATCACCGGCACCGTGACCGACAAGAATTTCGGCGCGGCATTGCCGGGCGCACTCGTTTCCGTGCAGGGCACGCGCGTGTTCGCGCAAACCGATTCCACCGGCACGTATCGCATCACTGGCGTTCCCGCTGGATCTCGTACCGTCGACATCACATTCCTCGGATTCAGGAGCGAGCGTTTCGACATCGACGTCGTCGCGGGCAGCACCGTTGCGCACGACGTCGTGCTCACGATCGATCGTCTCAGCGATGCGATCACCGTCAGCGCCGATCCGCTGCTCGAGGGGCAGGCGAAGGCGCTCAATCAACAGAAGAACGCGATGAATGTGAAGAGCATCGTCGCGGCCGATCAGATCGGAAAGTTTCCGGACTCGAACTCGGCGGAAGCGACGCAGCGCATTCCCGGCGTCTCGGTCGAGCGCGATCAGGGTGAAGGCCGTTACGTGCTGATTCGCGGCACGGAGTCGCGACTCAATTCGATGATGCTGAATGGCGATCGCATTCCATCGCCCGAGGGAGAGATTCGCGCGGTGGCGCTGGACGTGGTGCCGGCCGACGTTCTCCAATCGATCGAAGTCTCCAAGACCCTCACGCCCGACATGGACGCGGATGCCATCGGCGGTGTCGTGAATCTCGTTACGAAGAGCGCAGGTGCGCGACCGATCACCACCGTCTCGCTCGGCGCCGGATGGAACGACATTTCCGAAGACACGCTGCGCAATGCCTCGGCGACGCTCGGCCGTCGCATCAACGATCGCGTCGGATTCCTCGCCGGCGTGAGCTGGTTCGAGACCGATCGCGGCTCCGAGAATTTCGAAGCAGCGTGGGACGACGATGCGCTCGACGAGCTCGAGACGCGTCACTACTCCGTTGGCCGCAAACGTGTCGGCGCGTTGCTCAACGCCGATCTGCAAGTGAGCGACGCGACCGCGCTGTGGGTGCGCGGATCGTTCAATCAATTCGACGATCAGGAGTTTCGCCGCCGCGTGCGTTATCGCATTTCGGATACGCGCATCGAGCGTCAGTTGAAAGATCGTTTCGAATCACAAAAGATCATGAACGCCTCGATCGGCGGCACGTCGTTGTTCGATGGCCGTTTTGAATTCGACTATCGCGGCGCTTGGCTCTACGCCGAAGAAGATGAGCCGCGCGCGTGGGAAACGACGTTCGTGCAGAAGAAGATCGGCTTCGCGCCGTCCGATTCGAATCCGTCGAACCTGCAGCCGAATCCGAGCGGTGAGGACATCTCGAAGTTCGTGCTCGACGAGATCGCGCAGGACGACAATCACGTCGACGAAAACGATCTCGTCTTCGCCGCGAATCTCAGCATGCCGTTTTCGATGACGCCGGAAAACGGCGGCCGCGTGAAGTTCGGTACGAAGTTCCGCGGCAAGAACAAGACGCGCAATCAGACGACGACCGTCTTTTCGCCCGAAGACGACATCTTTCTTTCGAGCCTCGCCGATCGTTCCTTCGGCACGCACATGGTGCTCGGCCGCTACGACTCCGGTACGCATGTCTCGCCGTCGCTCGCGCGCGAGCTCACGCGCTCGGGTCAGCTCGAGTCCGAGCTCGATCCCGAAGCCGACCTCGGCGATTTCGATGCGAACGAAGACATCTACGCGGTCTATGCGATGGGCGAGTGGTTCGCCGGCGCGAAGCTCGCGATCTCCGCGGGCGCGCGTTACGAGCGCACCGAGCTCGATTACACCGGCTACGAAATCGTCTTCGGTGACGAAGGAGATTTCGCAGCGAAGAATCCGCTGCGTGGATCGAAGTCATACGGCGAGCTTTTGCCGATGATCAACGTGCGCTACAGCGCAACGGACAACGACAACTTCCGCGCCGCGATCACGCGGTCGCTCGCGCGTCCGAATTACTTTCAGCTCGCGCCGTACGAGCTCGTGCTCGAAGAGGATCTCGAGATCGAGCGCGGCAACTCCAATCTCGATGTGACGACCGCGTGGAACGCGGACTTGATGTACGAGCGCTATCTGCCGTCGGTTGGGTTCCTCTCGGCGGGCGTGTTCTGGAAGTCGCTCGAGAACTACGTCTATCCGTTCCGCTACAACGAAGTGCGCAATGGCGATGAGTACGAAGTGCTCCAGCCGCTGAACGGCGACAGTGCGAAGCTGCACGGCGTCGAGGTCGCGTATCAGAATCGCTTCCGTTCGCCGCCCGCGCTGTTCGACGGCCTCGGCATGTACGCGAATTACACGTGGACCGATTCGAAAGCCGACTTTCCCGATCGGGATAGTGAGTCAACGCTGCCGGGCCAGGCTTCGCGCGTCGGCAACGTTGCGCTGACGTGGGAACGCAATGCGTTCACCGCGCGCATCGCGGCGAATTTCTACGGCAAGTACATTTCAGAAGTGGGTGAGGATGCGGCGAGCGACATTTACGTCGACGATCACACGCAGCTCGATTTCAGCGCGTCGTATTCGCTGCGCAGCAATCTGAGCATCAACCTCGAGTTGCTCAATCTCACCGACGAACCGTTCCGCCGCTGCATCGGCTCGAGCGATCGTCCGGTGCAGGAAGAGTATTACTCGTGGTGGGGCACTCTCGGTGTGAAGTGGAGCCTGTGATGAAGTCTGTGCTTGTTGGTTCATTCATGCTGTTGGTTGGTTGTGCGACGGCGCCCGTGACGGCGCCGTCGGTTGTCGTCGTTCCCGAGGCGTTCGAGAGCGCGTCGTATGCAGCCGATGAAATCGATTCGCTCGCGGTGCATGGCGACGATGTTTACGTTACGGCGAAGAAAGGCAATCGCCTCATCGTCGTCGATGCGAAGGATGGAACGTTTCATCGCAGCATCGAGCACGAGTTGCAGCGTCCGAACGGCCTCGCCACGGTTGGCGATTTGCTGATCGTCGTCGAGCGCGACAATCATCGTCTGCAGTTTTTCGCACTGCCGTCGGGTGAATCGATCGGCATCGGCGGCGAAGATGTGTTGCGTCGGCCGTACGGCATCGCGGCGTATGAATCCGCGCCAGGCGTCGTGCAGGCGTACATCACGGATAACCATGATGCGGTGAATGCGGATGATCTCGCGCAACGCGTGCGTCACTTCGAGATCACGCGCGAGAACGGACGCGCGGTCGCGAAGCTCGTGCGAAGTTTCGGCGAGCGCAGTGGCGATGGCGCGTTGCAGAAAGTCGAGACGATTGCCGTCGATCCCGCGAACGATCAGTTGCTCGTCGTCGAAGAAACTTCGTCGCGCATGGGCATTCGCATCTACACGCTCGACGGCCGTTTCACCGGACGCGTGGTCGGTCACGAACTGTTTCGCAGCGAGCCCGAAGGCATCGCGCCGATTTCCTGCTTCTGGGTGATGACCGATCAGGATCCGAAGCTCTCGCGCTTTCACGTGTTCGATCGCGGCACGCTCGAACGTCGCGGCGCATTCTCTGGACGCATCACCGGCAACACCGACGGCATCACGACGTCAGCGACGCGCGTGTACGCCGTCCACGACGATCACTCGGTGACCGGCTTCGATTGGAGTGCAGTGGAGAAGGCGTTGAATCTTTCCTGTCGATAGTTGTGACGTCATCCCGTGTCGCAATGACGGCACGGGATGACTCAATCGAATCACGCGACCGCGCGCGCTACGCAAATCCCGTGATCGCCACCACCGCACCGCGCGGCATCGCGTTGCCGACATCGGGCCAGTGACTCGTTGGTCCTTTGGTCGCGAGCTCTTTCGAGTCGCCGCCCGGATGTTGCACCGAGAGGAACATCGTCGAGCCATCGGGCGTCCAGGACGGGCCGGTGAGCTCGCATTCGACTGGTCCTGATCCGAGGCGATAGACCTAGCAGCCGTCGTAGTCGTTCGGCAGCACGAACAGAGAGTTGTTGCCGAGGAAACGATAGATGCCGCGGCCGACGGTGTCGTCGGAGACATCCGTGCACATGTACAGCGTGCCGTGCTCGTCGAAGAGCAGATTGTCGGGACACGAGAAGCCGCTCTGCGGACCGCCGGTCGCGAAGATGCTCCATTCGAACGCATCGCCCTGATCGACGAGTCGCACGATGTGACCGTAGAAATTGCTGTGCAGCGCGTTGTTCGTCATGGCGATGAACACGCTTCCGTCAATCGGATGAATCTCCAGATCCTCGGGGCGATCCACCGGCGTTGCACCCGCGGCGAGTGCCGCCTTCGCTGCGTCGCCGAGTGCCTCTTCGGTCATCGGTAACGCGAGCCAGCGTCCATGTTCGAAATCGGCGGCGTAGAGTTTGCCGCTTTCGAGAATCGTGAGATTCGCAGTGCGATCGTGGCTCAGCTTGCGATCCGCGACGAACTTGAACACGCACGAGTCGCGCTTGTCATCGCCCATGTACGCGACGACGGTGCCGTCCTGCTGCACGCGAATGGCGATGTTCTCGTGACGGAAACGCCCGAGGGCTGTGTGCTTGCGGGGAGTGGCGGCGGGATCGAACGGATCGATCTCGATCACCCAGCCGTGATGACGCTTCCCGTAAATCGCCGGATCCCATTCGAATCCGCCGGGACTGTAATTCTGAAAATTCTCCTCGCAACTCAGCAGCGTGCCCCACGGAGTCACGCCGCCCGAACAATTCGCGAGCGTGCCGATCGCGCGCGGACCGCCGTCGATGTTCGACGCAGGTCCGGTGAGACGGAATGGCGTCGTGGCGTCATAACGTCGATTCAGACGGGCGTCCTTCACGAGTCGCCACCGTCCGTCGATGCGGCGAATGCGATTCACACTCACGCCGACCGCCGCGTGCTCGCGCGCGAGGTTGCGCGTCGTGCCGAAGTGCAGGAAGCGCGGATCGAACTGCTCGTGATTCACGACGAGCAACCCTTCGCTGCTCGATGCGTTACGCGGCGCGAAGCCGTGTGTTGCGCGACGAAGATCGAATCCGCGCTCGAGCAGATCGATCGGGAAGAACGCCGTGTGATCGGGATCCGAGCCGAACGTGCCGTTGCCGATGTCATCGCCATCGCGAAGGATGACGTGATGCGCGTAGCCCTTCGCGAGCGTGAACGCGTCCGCGCTCGTCGCGGGAATCGGTGCGAAGGGAAGGCGAGTGCCGCGGGTCGTCGCGCGCAGTTGCAGCGGAATCGACGCGGCCGTGGTTCCCAGCACGGCCGCGCGAAACAGACCGCGGCGATGGATGCGTGAGGAGAGGAGGTCCTGCCAATCCATACCGCGCGCCACGGTATCGCTCGCGCGTAAACGACAGTTTCACGCCGCGTAAATTCGGTGCATCTTTGCGTTTTTCACCGCGGCTTTACGGCTGTTGCATAACGTCGCGCGGGGCTCGCGCGTAGAAAGAGATGACCATGATCTCGATCGAAGCTCCGAGTGAAGTGCTGCACGGCGGCCGGGTGAAAGGATTCCTCGCCGCGGCGCGCGTGCAGTGGCTGGTGACTTACTACGGTGACCGTGTGCTGGCGCGCGTGCTTCACGTGCTGCCCGCGGATGTTGCGGCGGATGTGACGCTCTCGCGCATCTCCGAATGGTGCCGCTTCGAAACGCTGGTCGCGCTCGATGCGGCGATCATCGAAGTGTGCGGACGCCCCGGTCGCGAGATGTTGCGCGAGCTCGGCCGTTACGCCGCGCATTTGAGCGCGAACCGTACCGCTGGTCCCGATGCAATTCATCGCTTCTTCCGATCGACCGCGCTGCGTGATGCGCTGTTCCAGGAGAATGCGCGCGGCGTGTATGACGTCGTCTCCCCGACGCACGGCCGCTTCACGATTCTCTTCGCCGATTGCTACAGCGCGGCGTGGTGCGAATCGGTGGCGGGATATCTCGAGCAGGTCGTGGCCATTCACGACGGCCGCTTCCCGCGCGTGACGAACGCCGCCTGCCGCGCGAACGGCGATGGGCGTTGCACGTTCGAGGTGGAGTGGGAGCCGGCGTTTTCGGATTGAGGCGGTGCTAACGTAGGCGCGCGATGACTCGAGCGCTGATCGTCCTGCTGTTCGCCGGTAGTTTCTGCGCGGGCGAGGAGCGTCGCGCCGATCCGGTTCGTCTGACAACATCGACACTGCTTGCGGCAATGCACGATGTCGATCATGGCAATCGACAGAACGCCGAGCGCCTCGGACTGGAAATCTCCGCTTACAACTGGACGCGCGATTTCAGCACTGGCAAACATCGAGCAGTTCTCATCTCGCAACAGAGCGCGTCGTATGCGTTGGTATTCGATGAAACCGGAGCGCTGATTGCGCGGTTACAACTTGCGGGCGAGATTTTGTCGTTCGAGCTGTTTGATTTCGATGCGGATGGTGAGAACGAAATCATCACGCGACAAAAAACTGGTCGCGGCACCGGGATTAACCACGAAGAAATCGTCATTTATGGCCGGTCTCGCACCGCGGCAATGGCGGAGCTCTGGCGCGGCACGAGCGTCTGGTATTCCGATCCACTGGATAACGAGGATCAACGCGACGAAACAGAAGGTTTCGTACGTCCCGACTTCAATGCTCTGCTGTACGTAAAGAAAACAATTCAGGGCGATCGCTCTACCGACGAGCGCGTCGAATATGTGTTTACGAATCATGCATTCGAGCGAAAGCATTAAAGGGGGAGAACGATTTATTACCACGGCACGAAAGCGGACCTGAAGCCGGGCGATTTGATCGCGGCCGGATATCAATCGAATTACGGGACGAGAAAGCAGGCGGCGTGGGTCTATCTGACGGCCACATTAAATGCCGCGACCTGGGGCGCCGAACTGGCTGCAGGCGAGGGACGCGGCAGAATCTACATCGTCGAACCGACCGGCCCGATTGAAGATGATCCGAATCTGACGGACAAGAAGTTTCCCGGCAATCCGACGAAGTCGTATCGCACTCGCGATCCGTTGTGCGTCACAGGCGAGATTACGGATTGGCAGGGACATTCCGCCGAGGAGTTGCAGACGATGCGCGATCATCTCGCGCGTCTTCGAGAGCTCGGGATCGAAGCGATCGAAGACTGAATCGGACATCCTTGCGCCTCGACGTCCTCTCTCGTACTCTGTAAAGAAGGAGTTCACGACAATGGCTGGAACCTTTGTTATTGAAGCCGGGAAAACCGGAAAGCTGCGTTTCAATCTTCGCTCCGGAAACCACCAGGTCATTCTCACGAGCGAAACCTACGACTCGAAAGCAGCAGTCGAGAACGGAATCGAATCCGTAAGAAAGAACGCTGCGGACGAATCGAGCTTCGAGCGCAAGACCGCCAAAGATGGCAGCGCGTACTTTGTCATCAAGGCGAAGAACGGGCAGGTGATCGGAAAGAGCGAGATGTACAAATCGCCGTCCGGCATGGAAAACGGGATTAAATCCGTGGCCGCGAACGCGCCTTCGGCGACGATCGTCGATCGCACCTCGTAATCAATTCAGCGAATGATCCGCCTAACGCGGCGCACAATGCCGCGTTAGGCGAGTTGATATCCCAATCGCCCGCGACTGATCAGTGTTTCCTTCCCGATCTTCGCGCGCAGGCTCTTGATGCGCGTCTCGATCGTTCCGCGTCGCGACGTCAGTAACTCCGCCATGCGTGCCGGCGTCAACGGCGTCGGCGCGTATTCGAGCAGGAGCGCCAGTAACTCCGTCTCGCCGCGCGTTAAATCCCGCACTTCATCGCCGACGCGTACGCGCATCTCGGAAATCGAGATCGATACCGCCTGTAAATGATGCTGTGGCGCATTACCGTCCGCGCGACGAATCACATTGCGAATGCGCGCGACTAATTCGCGCTCGGCAACCGATCGCACGACACAATCATCGGCTCCCGATTCAAACGCGCGCACGCAGACTTCTTCTTCGGATTCCGAGGTGACGGTGATGAGGGGAGCGAAGCCACTGACGACGCGACAAAGCGCGAACGGATCGGTGTTCGAGACGCCAAGGTCGAGAATGGCCAGTGAGAATGCGCGACGTCGCATCTCGCGCACCGCTGCATTCGGATCGTCGAAACATTCGCTCGCAAACCCAGCCGATTCGACGACAGAGCGCAACTGTGCGGCATAAGCGACGTCCTGCTCGATGATCGCCAGGGGTCGCATCGCGTTGAGCGAATCTACGGTGCGGAAGTGAAGCCCGTGTGAAGCGCAGCGGCGTTCTTGTGAATTGTGTTTCCTTCACCGCCGCACCGTGTCGCTTTACGCGTGCTTCACATCGCATTCATTTTCTTCGAGCGCGCCCCTCGTAAAAAGCGCCCCGTATGAGGCCCCGCTTCCTGCTCGCGATCACTCTTCTCCTGTCCGCCGCCACACCTCTCTTCGCTCAATCCATGGGTCAGGCCGCCGTGAAAGGCATCGTTCGCGATGACACCGGCTCGCCGATTCCGGGCGTCACCGTCGTCGCTCGCCGCGCAAGCGAGACCGACGGAGGAGAGATCGGCGTGACGGGCATGGAAGGCGAGTTTCGCATCGACGGATTGAATCCCGGCGCGTACGTCATTCAGGCCGCGCTCGATGGATTTCAAACCGTCAATACCAACGTCAAACTCACCACCAATCAGGTTCTCGACGTCGCCTTCAAGCTCGTTCCCGCATTCGGCGAGACCGTCGACGTCGTTGCCAAAGCAGAACAGACCGGCGAAGTCGCGATCCTTGAATCGCGCCGCGAAGCCGCGGTCGTCAGCGACTCCATCTCCGCGGAAGAAATTCGCAAGACTCCCGACTCGAGCGCTGCGTCCGTCGTCGAGCGACTCACCGGCGTCACTCTGTTAGGCGACAAATACGTCTTCGTTCGCGGACTCGGCGAGCGTTACAGCGGAACGACGATCAACGGATCCACTGTGCCGACCACTGAGACCGAAAAGCGCGTTGTGCCGCTCGATCTCTTTCCCGCAAAACTCCTCGATTCCGTCAACGTCGTGAAGACGTACACGCCCGACAAGCCGGGCGACTTCGGCAGCGGCGTCGTCGAAATGACGACCACGCAGTTTCCGAGCAGTCAGTCCTTCAAGATCACGATCGGCACCGGCTGGGCCAGCAACGCCACCGGCAAAGACTTTCGTCGCTA
>JBQCJC010000736.1:0-5102 GCA_051953135.1 Thermoanaerobaculia bacterium
AATCGCGAGACGTTCGACGCGGCTTTGAAGGATTCGACCGGCAGTTTCAGCGGAGCGAACGGAAAGTATTTCCCTCTCATTCTTCCGACGCTAACCAGTCCGCTCGAAACTTGGTTCGTGCCGCATGCCACAGAGCGCGGCACGCAATACGTGAAGCGGTACATCGGCGCATATAAGACGCACGGCGGCGAAGTGCAAACTATCGTGCTCGACCGCTCACATGACGGGTGGCTGTGGCGGATCATCGCTCCGAACAACATCGAAGCATTCCGGAGCGGCCTTCTTACGCGTAGCACGCTCAGAGCGGCGCGTTAAGGCGGTTCGCGGTCGTCGTCATCGGCAAGTGCCTCGGACAGCGTCGCGGCGAGCTTGATACGCCTCTCACTCGATATCTCCGGGTGAAACACGGCGAGATGAATGACGGCCATCCAGTAGCGAAAGCTGGCATCGCCATACGTCGGCAGACGCTTGCCGCACAAATCACACAGTCCGCGCCACGGAAGCCGATCGCCGCCACTCATTAATCCGATTGTCTCACTTTCGCGCGGCTGGTTGCGGTGGGCCGTCACGTTCTTACGAAAGGAGGATCTTGTTCCCACCGAATAGCGAAACGCGAGCGTCCGACACGGCACCGCCTCCCGCTCTTCTGTGGTGCGGCGCCAGACAAAGAGCATCCCAGCGCATGGGCGGTACGCCCCCCGAATGGATGCAGGTATTCCCATTCCCCACGTATATCGGGGAGCTTGACGGCGAACGGTTCGAGTGGACGACCGATGAGATTAGTCAAAAGAGCTGCGTCGATTTCTTTAATCTGCGCGGCAACGATCTCGTCATCGATTACGAACACCTCTCCGACAGAGACAGAGAGGCACCGGCTGCGGGACGTATTGTGGAACTGCACGCGGGTGGCGCAAGCGGCCTCTTGGCCCGCGTGGAATGGACCGAACGCGCACGGCAGCAAATCGAAAGTGGCGAGTATTACTACGACTCGCCGAGCTTTTTCTGGTCTCGCACCGATAACCGCATTTACGGCCTACGGCACATTGCACTGACAAACAATCCCGGCTCGTGGAACCGGCCGTATCTGACCGAACACACGGTCGCGGACTATGCGATGGATCGCGTGTCACAGTCGTTTGCGGGTGGACGCTTGTCGCTCGTATGCGCCGTAACCAATCACAAAGAAAGGAGGACAGTATTGACGAACAATGTATTAGACCGGCTGCGCACAACGCTCGCGAAACCGGCCACGGTTTCCGCGCGAGAACTCCGGGCGGACCTCATGGGATTAGCCGAGTTAGTTCCGGACAGTGACGACAACGTCTTTGCGCAAGATGGAGCCGTTGAGGCGCAGAACGGCGCAACGGTCTCGCAGCTCGTGAGCGGCACCGCGCCCGCACCAGCAATTGCGGAGGCGTCGCAACGCGGCTCTGTTGACCTCGCGCCGCTACGTGTGGCGCTCGGAATCGAGAGCAACGATCCGCGCGAGCTGGCGCGCGCTGTGATGATCCTCAAAGCCTCGACGGTACCCCCCCCACGAGCGCGCGAGTTGGAACAGCGGCGCGCTCTGGTGCAAACGCGCACCAGTGATGAGCGCATCGCCCTCGCGATTGCAGAGCAGCGCAACGCGGGCAAACAAATCACGCCCGCTTTCGAAGCAGAGCTACGCCGTGTCGCTAAGAGTGACATCGATCTCGCTCTGTCATCGCTCACAGGGCTGCAAACGACACCAATCGATCTCACTACGCAAGCCGATCCCCCCGCACCGACCGCTGAGCGGCTTGTGACGGCCCGGCAACGTGCGCAGCTAGACGCCGACCTCGAGATGGACGCTTCGCCTCTGCGCCGCGCATCGACAACGACCTTTGAGCAAACGATAGCCATCGCTCGCGAAAAGGGCATCGGCTACCCCGAAGCGAACGACATTCGTCTTACGACGCCCGCCGCCACGTAAAGCACGTTCCTCGCTTTACCGCCTCAACCAACAACAAAACCCCAAGGAGCTAAATGGATTATCCGGGCAGGACTCCTGTCTCGACGGAGTCCTATGCACCGTCGTCACTCGTTAAAGCTGGACGCTGGATCGGGAGCGACGGCAATCAAGTCACTGTTGCCGGTTCACGAGCCGCCGCAGTCGCGTATCAGGATTTTTCGCAGAGCGACGTCGATAACCGAAACGGCAGTCCGCCGTCTCTTTTGACCGGCATCAACTTCGGTCCTGCGGAAGTAGAACTCGGCGACACAGTGCCGGACAAAAGTTTCTGCACGACCGACAGCACGGGCCGCACTGTCGTAGCAGACGGCGAAAACGAGGAAGTGCTGTGTTACGTGCACATCGGCGGTAATGCGGGCGAAATGCGCGAAGCGTTCGTCCTCTCGAACGTCGGCACGCGCACGCCCGCCGCGCCGCTCTCTGATCTCCCCGGCACCGCAACGGTTGCCGATCTCATTACGGCATTAAACGCGCTCCTCGCGCGCCAGCGCGTTCAGAAAATCATCCGCGCCGCCTAACAACCCGCCGAGTCCCACCCCCGCGCGATTCAAGCGCTTTAAGCGCTTCGCGCACAACCCCCACCACCACATCACCGCCGGGCATCCACACGCCCGCAGCTCCCGCAACGGGAGAGGAGAGCTATTGAGGGCTTCAACCCGCTATGGAATGGCGCTCGCCGAAATCGAATCGCTCGATATCGCGAGCCAGTCGCGCACGGAAGATCTGTCATCGGGTCTTCCGCATGAGAGCGCGCTTATCTCAGGTCACGGACGGCCGGACTTCGTCGGCGCGAACGAGATCCTGCCGACAGTCGATGTCAGTCGCGAGCGCGGAAGCTGGACCGAATTCGGCGCGGACGGTCACAAGATCGTCTCCGGCCTTATCCAGCCGCTCGGACAGACGCGCAAGAGCGTTTCGATTCAGCTCTCGCATGGCGACTACAAAATGGTCAAGCTCGGGCTTGACGCAATCCTCTATGACGAGGAACTGATCGAGATCGAACCCGAAGATCGCGAAGCATTCAAAGATCGGACGATCCAACGAGCTGGCGACGCGCTGACGCTCTATAAGGAAAAGACCGTCCGCGATCTCGTTTCGAATCCCGCCAATTACGCGCCGAACTTCAAAGAGACGATCGCCGCGACGGCGCTTCGCTGGACCGACTACATCAACTCCGATCCGACTGTAGACGTGGACCGATGGTGTACGGCGCTCGAAGTCTCACATTCAGTCGATCGGCGTTCGTTCACGATCGGATTGCCGTTCGATGTCTACGCCAAGGTCAAGAATCATCCGAAATGCCAAATCATTTCGACGACGGGCTTTCGTCAGCCGGCGACCGAAGCACATCTAGCGGCGCTGTGGAACGTCGAGGCCGTGAAGGTGTTGAGCGGCAAGTATCAAACGCAGCTCGACTCGAAGGACACGCGCACCATTCAGTTCTTTCACCTCTGGACGAATGTCGTAGTGATTTATCGCCGCATCGAAAAACCCACGATCGACGCGCCGCTTGCAGGCGCGATCGTGCGCCGTAAGGGTTTTCCAATCGTCCGCGAGCCGCACCGCGACAACGATCGCGACGCGGACATTTATCCAGTTGTCGATAAGTGGGGCGTCATGTGGCGCGCCACGGAGAACGGCAATAACCGCATCTTCCTCGCTGACCGGGTAATCGCTTAACCGCAACCTGGCCCCCAAACCTCCTACTCAATGAACAATCTCAATGCCGCTACACCCGAGTTGCGCACGTTCGAAGTGACCGGCACGCTCGTCTTAGGCTACAAAGCACAGACCGATAAAAAGGCGCCCCGCGAGATCGACATCCGCAGTGCCGGAGACTCCGTTACATCGGAGGAACTGCAAACGGCCGGGATGTCCGAGCCCGATATCGAAAGCCTTCTCGCCAATGCGACGCTGGCCGATCCCGACGCACCGACGCGCCCCAGCCTCGCGCCGATCTACGCGGCGCACTCTCTTGCCGCACGACTCGCGAAGCACTTCGGCCTTTTGCGCGTGAAAGGCGCGGAGCACACCTTCGAAGGCCGGACCTACAACGGCGCACAAGCATTCCGCGACGGCGTTGCCGTCGATCGACTCGAAACCGCCATCCGCGCCGCGTGGGACGAACTCACGGACTAATCCACGACTATGAACAAACGCACCCTTACGATCTCTCTCATTCTCGTCATGATCGCCGTCACGCTTACGGCCTGCACCTCAACGAAGGCCATGCTGTCGCGCGGCATCTCGGTCGCCGGTCGCGCGATCTCGAATATCTCGAATCCGGACCCGGACAGCGCGACGCTCTGCAGCTACTACACCGAGCACAGAACCGAAGTTGACGCCGTGCGTGAATACGCGCGCGCGAACTGGAGCAAGATTCCGGACGAATACAAACCCGCCCTCGTCGCGATCAATGATCGCCTGATCGCCTGTGACGAACCTTTGCCCGAGACGAGCAGTCGCCGCATCTATGGCGCGCTCAAGAAAGCTGTGGCGCTCTATGCCGAGCTGCGCGCGGCCGGTGTCATTTAGCAGGACGACGGTCAAGTATCAGGCGAGTAATTCCGATCCTCCGCCAAGCGCTAATCAGACAGAGCGAGCCAACGATCAGAAACGGGATGCTCGCCACTCGCTCAACGCGCCATACGGGAATCGCGATCAATAGAAACATCGTGCTGAGGATCAGGAGTTGCGGGCCGAAATCCGGGTCTGACTTTCCAACGCGCGACGGCTGTTTGTCTTCTCGTTGCATACCCTAATTCTAACCCTATGACTGAAAGGAGAGCGTTGGCCTATCCCTACGGATTCAAGCTCGAAGACATTTACGAACGAATGACGCCCGCGCGCGTCGCCGACATCACGGAGAACGATCTCTCACAAGTCGAGCGTGCCGCGATCGACACGGCGGCGGAAATCGAGCTGCACGCCGCCAAGTATTACGCAATCCCCCTTACGCCCTTTACTGCTGGACTGCGCATGATCTTTCTCGATCTGTGGCGCTGGCGCCTTCTCTTCAATTGCAAGCCCGAATGGTTAAACACCGACGATCGCAATAGTGAAGAGTTTGCGCTTGCCCAACGGAGACGGCGCCTCGAAGTGTGGCTAG
>JBQCJC010000737.1:0-16471 GCA_051953135.1 Thermoanaerobaculia bacterium
ATCGGCGCGCTCCCGGGCACGTACGCCGCGGCGGCCGCGCAGGCCTTCGCGAACCTGAAGGTTTATCAGGCCACCGGCACCGCCACCTCGACGACGGACAGCCCGGGCTGCCTCACCTGCCACAAAGCGCACGGCAACAACAACCCGTTCGCCCTCATCTATCCGGGCACCACTGCCAAGGATTCGACGGAAGAAGGCGCGGGCGTCTACAAGAACCTGTGCAAGACCTGCCACAGCATGGGCGGCACGATGTAATCCAATGCAGTTCACACTGAGAATCGTGTGAGCGCGGAGAGGCCGGCATTCACGTGCCGGCCTCTCGTTTTTTGCGCGGAACGCCTCGTGTGACGGCGAACACAAGACCGAGTGACTGGCCGTCCTTCGCCTGAATCGCCCTGTCGCTACTCTGGCGCGGGTTGAACTCTGATGACCGAACCCCGGCAACGCGTCGTGAAGACACTGGCGATCGCGATCGCGATTTTGATTGCGATGCCGCTTGTCGCCGGCGAATGGCATTACGGCGCGAGCATGGTCTGCAGCGATTGCCATACGCAGCACAATTCCGCCCAAGGCGCGCCGATGCGACTGGACAATGTCGTATCTCCCGCGCCGATGCTCTTACGTCGCAGCACCGCACAAGAGCTTTGTCTCTCCTGTCACAGTGGCGCCAGCTCTAACGCGCCCGACGTCATTGCACCCGTAACGTATGTGAGCGAGTCCGCCGCGGGCGCGTTTCCGAACAGCGGCGCCAATGCGTCGGGCATGGCTCACAATCTATTGAGCAGCACGCCCGAAATTCCGCCGGGCGGCACGGTGCCGATGATTCTTCAGTGCACCACGTGCCACGATCCGCACGGCAACGGCAATTATCGAAATCTAAGACCTGATCCCACGCGCACCGGCGTTCCGGGCGTCACTGTCGTCGCACATCAGAGCGTTACGGCCAATGGCTCGAATCCCGCGCAGGTTTATGTGCGCGACAACATCGTTTACAAGTCCGGCGTTTCCGCGTGGTGCGGCACGTGTCATGGGACGACGTTGCATCACGCCGATGATGCGGTGATCTGGGGCGCCGCTGCCGCGGATTATTCACAATGGACGTCGACGCCGTTACCGCGGGTTCCGGTCCACAGTCCGTCGGATAACACGATTCCCTCTGCCGACGATCGTGTGATGTGCCTCTCGTGTCATAAGGCACACGGTTCCGATCACGTGTCGGCATTGATTTACGCCGACGGCGCCACGCTCAATTCCACCTGCTCGGAGTGCCACAATCCATGAGAGCACTCCTGCGCGTGTGCATTGTGTTTGTCGCGGTGAGCGCGTTCGCGAAGAACGGCGCATTTCCGTTTACCGCGCACGGCAGCGCGGATCACGGACCGCAACGCGCGGCAAAACACGAGCGCGGTTCCTGCGCACAATGCCACGGCGGACACGGCATTCACGATCCAGGCAACGAACAACTCGGATTATTCGCGCCGAACGACAATGACCTCTGCTTCGTCTGTCACGCTACCGCGTCGGGCGACGGTGTTTTCCCGGGACGCGGATTGTGGACGCAGAGCACGCACGCCACGTCGCAGCGGGTCTCCGGCGGCGGCAGCGATCCGCGTCGCAATGCGCCCGCGAACTCCTGCATCAATTGCCACGATCCACATGGCGTCAAAGACCAGAACGGCGTCATTCCGGCGATGCTCAATGCCCGAGAGCCGGAAGTCTGTCTGGCCTGCCACGACGGCTCGCGCGGGGCCGACATTCGCAGCGAAACGTTGAAGACGACGACGCACGGCACCGGCGCGCGCGGCGCACACGATCCGCACGAAGGCCCCGACGTCGGCGGTCGCACGCAGACCGCGGCGAACAATCGCCACGTGGCCTGCTCCGATTGCCACAACATCCACCGCGCCACGTCCGATCGCATCGTCGCCGACGCACCCGAGGCATCCGCACGACTCGCGGGCGTCTCGCGCGTGCGTGTGATCAACGGCATCGCCGGCAGCATCCCCACATATCAATTCATCGCCGCCGACGATCTCGATCCCGCGAATGAATACGAGATCTGTTTCAAGTGCCACTCGTCGTTCATCAAACAATCGCCGCAGCAGCCGAACCTCGCGCAGCTCACGAATCCGGAGAACGCGTCCTTTCATCCGATTCAGGCGCAGGGCAGGAATCGCAACATTCATCCCGACGCGTTCGTGAATGACTTCGATGCGACGAGCCGCGTGCGTTGCACCGATTGCCATTCGAGCGACAACGATCGCGTGCGCGGCCCGCATGGATCGCGTTACGAGTTCCTGCTGAAGAAGCAGGCCATCACCTCGACGAATCGACAGACGACGCAGCGCGACAACCTTTGCTTTGATTGTCACGCGTACACCGTCTACGGCGACGCGTCGTCATCCGCGACGCAACTGGCCGCGAGCCGTTTCTCCGCGCACGCATTGCACGTCGACACGCAACGCGTGCCCTGCTACTCCTGCCATGAAACGCACGGCAGCGCGCGCAACGCGGCATTGATCGCGATGAATCGCGGCGCACTGCTTTCCTACTCGCAGAACGCAAACGGTGGCACGTGCACGTCCGCGTGTCACGCACAAAAGTCCTACGCCGTGAGTTACAGCCGATGAGAGCGATCGTCGTCATCGCCGTGCTGCTCGTGCTGACCGCAACGGCCAGCGCGCAGAGCGTCACCGGCCGCGCGTTGTACACGTTCGAGCAGGTGAAGACGGATTCGCAATCGAGCAACGGTCTTCGCCAGAGCTACGACCTCGGCCTGCAGGGCTGGCTTACGACGACGTCGCTCGTGCGCCTGCTGTTCCACGGCGACGACTTTCGCGGCACGACGGAGATCGGTGCGAGCTCGCGCGATTCGCAACTGCGCGTCCTGCAGCCCACCGGCGAGCTCGCGATGCACACCGACACGTTCCGCATGCAACTGCGCGCGGACTTGTACGACACGAAATCGAACAACGACGGCTATCACCGCGGCTCGACGCTCGAACGCTCACTCGCCGCGTTCTCGTATCAGCCGGTCACGTCGACGCTGCTCACGCTCAACGCGCAGCGCAACGTCACGCGCGACGACTTCGTCGACGTCGACGTCCTCGATGAAATTGCCACCGGCATGGCGTCGTACTCGTGGCGCGGATTGCAAGTTACGGGCATGGAGCGCTACACGCACTCCACCGAATCGTCGATCGACCGGCAGACGCTCGCGCATCAGGCCTCGTTCGATTACGGCACGACGCGGTTCAACGGAAAACTCAACATCGCCGCGAACGGCATGGCCAGTCTCACGAGCATCGACGAGACGCCGATCACGAATGAAGCGTCGTCCGTTCCAATTCCGGTTGCGATCAGCCGCGCGCTCTACGGTGTCGACGACACGCCGCTCGACGATCGCGATCATCCGCTGTCGTCGTATCCGATGCTCATCGACGGCGGCTTGTCGACGAGCGCGGGCATCGAGCTGAGTCCGACGGCGCCGTCGTTTCAAAACATCGCGCTCGATCTCGGACGCATCGAACATCTCGACGAAATTCGCATCATCGTGCGCGATCGCAACGGCAATCCGCTGCGCAACGGCGGAGGTCCGGTGACGTGGGACGCGTACGTCAGCGAAGACGGCCAGCAGTGGACATTGCTGTCAACGGCGCAATCGAATTTCAATCGCACGTTCTCGCGCTACGACGTGACGTTCGAGCAGCGATTCTCGCGCTGGTTCAAGATCGTGAGCTTCGGCGTGAATGCCGAGGATACGTTCGTGACGGAAGTGCAGGGCGTGTATCACGCTGACGTGGCACCCGGTCAGGATCGCAGTGGTACAGACAAGCTGTACACCGGCGGCGCGACCGTCTGCGTGAAGCCGGTGAAGCGCGTTACCGTCACGTACAACGGCAACTACAACTCGCTGCGTCATGACGAAGGCGATCTCGCCGGAACGAAATCGACGTATCTCGAGCACCTCGGCATGCTCGAGTTTCAGGTGCTCCGCTCGCTGCTGCTGCGCGGCGAATACGCGCGCCGCGACACGACCACGACCATTCGCGGAGCGCGCGAAGACGATTCGACCTCGTACACCGGCTTCGTCGAATTTGCACCGACGCGCCAGTTGCGCATCACCGGTGAAGTCGGGCGACAGAACCTCGTGCTCGATGCGCAGTCGCTCGATCGCGACACGCGCGCGCTGCGCATCGACGCCGCATTCCTGGGCTCGCTCACGCTGCTCCTCACCGTCGGACAGCAAACGCAAACGTTCACCGCTGAGGGCCGCGAATCCGTTCGCGATTACGTCGATCTCACCGCGAACGCGCGACTCACAACGACGTTGCGCGTACTGTTTCTCGCGACGCTGCAAAACGTCGAGACGACCGATGACAACGAAGATCTCGGACTGCTCGGCGCGCGCCGCGACAATCGCGCATCCGCTGAATTCATCTGGCAACCGGGACGCCCGCTCACGTTAGGCGTGCGCGCGGGCTGGGTCTCCGGCGCGCAACTGAGCGGCTTCACGCATCGCTTGCGCGTCGAGTGGTATCCGTTCGCGGGCGGCTCGCTGATGTTCGGCGGCTCGTTCGATCAGGACATCGATCCGGTGCTCGATCGCCGCTCCACGCGCACCGTGCTCACACCGCGCTGGCTCATCAACTCGTGGGCCGCGTTCGATCTCAATTTCACTTCCGTGACGCTGTCGGCCGGCGATGCATCGCGCCGCCAGCGAAGCCTGTACGCAACGCTGACGCTCACTCGATGAAGGAAGCAACGTCATGATGGTTCGCAAACTGATTTCCCTCGCGCTTCTGGTCGCGCTCGCGAGTGCCTGCCGCTCGTCGCGACAAACCGCGTTTCTCCACGAGAACGCGGACCTCGGCGCGATCCAGAAGGTCGCGGTGCTGCCGTTCGAGAACATGAGCAGCGAGCGCACCGCGGCCGACAAAGTGCAGAAGATTTTCTATCTCGAGCTGCTCGCGTTGCGCGTGTTCGACGTTGCGGAACCCGGTGCGACCGCGCGTGCCGTGCGCCCGCAGGATGTCCCGAATCTCACGCCCGCGGACTTTCAACGCATCGGCAAAGACCTCGGCGTCGATGCTGTGTTCACGGGCTCGGTCGTCGACTTCGCGGAAGCGCGCAGCGGCACGACGCCGTCGCCGGAAGTCACGGTGCAATTGCGACTCGTCGAATGCGGCACGGGCTCGACGATCTGGTCGACGGGACAAACGCGCAGCGGCGCAAAGATGACGACACGACTCTTCGGCGTCAGCGGCGGATCGCTCACCGAAGCCGCGCGCGGAATCATTCGCAACGAGTTGCAGACCCTGCTCAAGTAGGACGCTCATGTACGCGCGCATACTCACGATCGGATTCATCGTTCTCGCGTTCGCGACGGCGATGTTTGCCAGCGATGCCGGTCCCGGCTCGACGATCGTCGTGTTGCCGTTCGAAAACCTCACCGGCGCGAATGACGGCGAACGCGAAGCCATCGCGCTGCTCACGAAATCACTCGAACAAAAAGGCTGGACCGTGGTGCAGGGCGATGCGGTCGAGCACGCGCTCGAGGAGGAGCGCGTGCGGTATCTCGACTCGCTCGACGAACATGCGCGTCTCGCGATCGTCGAGCAGATGCACGCTGCGGCGGTGCTGTCCGGCGTGCTCTACACGTATCGCGATGGTCGTGGTGCAGTGGTCGCGCTGTCCGCGCGCATGGTGCGCGCGGACGGCACGCTCGGATGGGGCGACGTCTCCGGATTCGCGAGCGAAGACGTGCAACGCGTCCTCGGCTTCGGACCGGAACCAACGTCGCCCGTGCTGCTCGCGCGCGCCGTGCGCAAGCTCATGACCTCGTTCCCGCAACCCGGAAGCGAAGCCTCGAACGTGCGCACGCAAGCGAAGCCGTTCTACCTCGGCGATCCGACTTCGTATCGCGCCGCCGATGTCGATCCCGCGCGTCCGCATCGCATCTGCATTCTGCCGTTCGACAATCTCACCTCGACGCTCAACGCGTCGCGCATCGTCGCGGACGTGCTCGCGGTGCGACTCGCGGCATCGCAGACATTCGAAGTCGTCGAGCCGGCGACGTTGCGCGAAGCCGCGGCGAAATCAGGCATCACGACGTTTCGTGAGATCACCACGCCGCAGTTGCAGCACCTCGCGCGCAGCGTCGGCACGACGTTGTTTCTGCGCGGCACGATCTTCGACTTCGTCGATCCCGCGGGACGCGTGGGTGCAGATCCGGAAGTGCAGCTCGAGCTCACGCTGCTCGACGTCGAAAGCGATCGTGTGATCTGGAGCGCGCAGCATGCGCGCAAAGGCAGCGACTACACCGGCCTCTTCCTTCTCGGCACCGTGTCGAGCGCGGTCTCGCTCACCGATCGCGTCGTCGCCGAAATGATCGATGCCGGCACACGGCCCGCGGCGAAAGGCGAAGCGGCCGTCACGGCGAACGGCGCGCGCAAAGGACCGGAGAAACACTCCGCACTGCGCGGCGCCGCAAAAGGAAATCAGAAATGAAACTGAAGTTCGTATCGACACTGCTCGTCTTCGCGTTTGCGTTGCCCGCGCTCTGTGACTCCGCACCTGCGAAGGCGCCGACGAAACCCGACGTCGTGCTCGCAACCGTGAACGGCGAAGACATCACCGCAAACGATCTGCTGAAGATGTTCACGCAGCGGCACAGCGGTCACGCCGCGTTTCTCGGCGGCGATTCCGAAGCGCGATCGTTTCTGAACATCGCCATCGACGAACGTCTGCTCACGCAGGAGGCTTACAACCTTCGTCTCGACGAAGAGAAAGAAGTCTCCGGCGTGCTGAACGAATTCATCGACACGACGATTAGCAATGAGCTCGTGAAATCGGAGATCACCGACAAAGCGAAACCGACCGCGGAACAGATCGAAGCGACGCGGCAGGGACTGACGTTCGTGATGCAGGTGCGTCAGGTCGCGGTCGCGACGCGCAAAGAAGCGGAAGACGTGCGCGCCGCGGTGTTGCAAGGCGCGGACATCGAAGCGATTGCGCGCACGTGCTCCGGCGCGCGATCGAATCGCAACGGCGGCAACGTCATGGTGAGCTGGGGACAGTTCGCGCCGGAGTGGGAAGTGGTGGTCTTCGCGCTGGAGCCGGGCGAGCTCTCTCCGGTCATCGAAACGCTGGACGGATTCGAAGTCGTGCTCGCGGTGGCAAAGGCCGAGGTGGCGGCGCCGGAGTTGAAAGATGTTTCGGAACAACTCACCGCGACGCTGCTCAAACGCAACACCGCGGAGCGCGAGAAACGCTTCAGCGCTGAGTTGTGGTCGAGGCATCACGCGAAATTCGCGGACGCCGATCTCTCGCCGAATGCGCTGTTGATCGCGTGGAGCGCGAATCCCGATCTCGTGCTGGCAACGTGGGACAACGGCGGCAAGATCACGTTGCGCGAATCGTTCGAGTTGAACGAGCTCCGCCAGATCCTCGACCTTCCGCCGCAACGCGCGAAGAATGAAATCGAGAAACGCATTCGCGCGACGGTGAACGGACCGTTATCCGTGCTCGAAGCGAGGGCGCGCAAACTCGAAGAGCAGCCGGACCTCGCCGCGCGCATCGACGAGTATCGCGAGTACCTGATGAAGAACCTGCTGTTTCGCGATCACATCTTTCAGAACGTCGATGTGAAAGATGCCGGGCTGCAGAAGTTTTATGAGGAGCACAAAGAGCAGTTCCTCGAATCGCCGAAGTATCGTGTCGCGCAGATCATGGTCGCGACGGAGAAGGAAGCGAGTGCGATTCGACAGAAGCTCGCGGCCGGCGCGGAGTTCGCGGAGATCGCGAAGAAGGAATCGCGCGATCCGGTTTCCGCGAGCACCGGCGGCGACCTCGGATGGGTTACGGCGGAGCAGGTGCCGGAAGCGTTCCACGAAGTGACGACGCTGAAGCCCGGCCAGTACACGAAATCGATTCAGAACAAGACCGGCTCGTGGCACATCATCAAGCTCGTGGATTTCAAGGACAAACGTCTGCCGCCGCTCGATGAGATTCGCGAGCAGGTCAAGGCGAAAGCGATCGACGCGGCGAAACGCGAGCAGCGCGCCGCGTGGGTCGCAAAGCTTCGCGCGGCTTCGGAGATCTCGGTCTCGGATTCAGGCATCAAACAGTTCGTGGCGGATCACGCATCGGACGGCGATCAGCCGCCGCCGCAGCACGCCCTGCAGTAGACAGTCGTATTGAGAAAGGTGAGGAACCCCATGAAGAAACTCCTGGTAACGCTGATCATCGGAACGCTCGCGGCCTGCTCGAAGGAGCAGCCCGCGCAGAACGCAGCGACGACTGCGAATGCAGCGCCGCAGAGCGCCGCGGTTGTCGCGAATGCACCCGCGACGAACGCACCGGCCGCGACGCCGGACGCTGCTGCTGCAGCGCAGAACGCAATGCCCGCGAAGCTCGCCGGCACGATCGTCGAGACGATGGATTCGGGCGGCTACACGTACATGAAACTCAAAACCGCGCAGGGCGAGCAGTGGGTTGCGACGCCGCAGGCGCAGGTGAAAAAGGGTCAGCTCGTGAGTGTGGTTTCGCAGATGACGGCGGAGAAGTTCCAGTCATCGACGCTGAATCGCACGTTCGATCGCATCGTGTTCGGTACGCTCGAAGCGCCGGGTGCACCGAGTGCGCCGCAGGCCGAACAGGCGAACGCGCCGCGCAACATGCCGCCAAACATGGCCAGCGCGATGGGCACGCCTGCCGATCACATGAAAGCGCGCGCGGATGTCGGCGATGTGAAAGTGCCGAAGGCTGATGGCGGAAAGACCGTCGCGGAAGTTTGGGCCGGTCGTGCTGCGCTTGCGGACAAGGAAGTCGTCGTGCGCGGCAAAGTCGTGAAGTTTCTTGGCGGCATCATGAACACGAACTTCCTGCACCTGCGCGACGGCTCCGGCTCGGACGCGAGCGGCGACAACGACCTAACCATCACGACGAGCGAGATGGCGTCGGTCGGCGATGTCGTGACGATCCGTGGCGTCGTGCACGTCGATAAGGATTTCGGCGCGGGCTATCGCTATCCGGTGATCGTGGAGAAGGCATCGATCCAGAAGTAAGCATGTGGAGCGCCGCTGTCTCAGCGGCTGGCCCGGCGACGTCTGCGCCGCCGTCGAATCGACGTGGGCGATGTCGCCCACGCGCCACCCGACGAACACCTCGGCGGTCCGAAGTAAGCAACGCGTTACCATGCGCGCATCCCGAACGATGGAAATGAGGATGCGCGCATGACGTTCGCGAAACGCGTCTACACGCTTGCTGGCGTGCTCGGCATTGTCGTTTTGGCCCCGCTGTACTTTCTCGAAGATCGCATCGGCCGCGATTTCCCTCCGGCGATCACGCATCCGGAGAACTTCTACGGCTTCATCGGCGTAGCGCTGGCGTGGCAGTTCCTGTTCTTCGTGATCGCGCGCGACCCGTCGCGATTCAGGCCCGCGATGCCGGTGACGGTCCTCGAAAAGCTGGCCTTCGGAATCCCGGTCGTACTTCTTTATGTTGGTGGCCGAGTCGACGCAACGGTGCTCGGTGCAGGACTCGCGGATCTCACGTTCGCGGTGCTGTTCTTCCTGGCCTGGCGCGCGACGCGTGATGTCGGTGTGGTTCGCGGGACGTAGCGACATTTTTGCGTCCTTTGCTACCATGCCTCGTCTGCCGCTCGGAGTTCGTCCCTCCGGCGGCGATCAGTAAATTCGAATCCAAGGTTCCCGATACTGATGAAGCGATTGCTCCCGGCTGTTCTGCTCATGCTGTTTGCCGCGCCCATGCTGCGCGCCGATTCGCATCCCTGCGATGCGAAAATCTCCGAGAAGCTCATGCCGTCGCTGCTGCGACAGGCACCCGGACTCAAAGCCGACGTGCTGCGCATGGCGCTCAACGCGACCGGCTGCGCCGCGGAAAAGGGGCTCGTCAAACGGCAGGATCTGATCACGGTGATCGATTACTCGCTTCCTTCCACCGAGCCGCGTCTCTTCGTCTTCGATCTCGCCGCGCGCAAGCTGCTGTTTCGCGAGCTCGTCGCACACGGCAAGAACAGCGGCGGCAATCTCGCGAGCTTCTTCTCGAACAGCCCGGGCAGTCTCGCGACGAGCATCGGTCTCTTCGTGACCGCCGATACGTACAATGGCTCGAACGGCTATTCACTGCGTCTCAAGGGTCTCGAAGAAGGCGTGAACGACATGGCCATGGATCGCGCGATCGTGATGCATGGGGCCCCATACGTTTCGCGCGCCGCCATTCGCGCCCTCGGCCGCCTCGGCCGCAGTTGGGGTTGCCCGGCGGTGCGCAGTGAGATCGCGCAGAAGATCATCGATACGCTGCGCGGCGGCAGTCCGGTGTTCGCGTATTACCCGGACAAGAAGTGGCTCTCCTCGTCCGTCTTCGTCCGCTGATCTCCCATGAAACGCATCCTCGGCGCCACGCTCGCTCTCGCGGTTCTCTCGATCGCTCCCATCGCGCAGGCGCAGAAGCAACGCGCGGTACGCGTGCCCGCGCCGCCGTGTTCCTTCAATCTCTCGATCGCGTACGCCGATCCGATCTCGGACGCGGGCATGGTGCGCGGTCGCATCAACGTCCTGCCGTCCGCATCGAACTGCACGTCATTCAGCACGTACTCGCCGGTCGACTGGATCGCGCTCGATGTCGATAGCACGACGTCGGTCGCGGTGACGGTGACTCCGAATCCGTCGACGCTCGCGCGCAGTGCGAAAGTGCGCGTCGCGGGCATCGACTTCAACATCACCCAGCAGGGCAAGGTCGAAGCGCCGTTCATCGAGACAGGCGTGGTGAAGAACGGGACGTTCAACACCGATCTCGCGAACTGGGGCTGGCAGGATCGCTTTCCGAACGGCAATGGCACGTTCGCATGGGCCACTCCCGATGCAAACGGCAGCGCGTCATCGGGCTCGATGCAACTGCGCAACGTGCCGGGCACGTCCGCCGGCATGCAGCGTTTGCAATGCGTGCAAGTCACGCCGGCGGTTGTTTACTCGTTCACGTTTGCGTACCGCATGAGTCCCGCCAACGGCCTCGCGCAAGTCTCGGTCTTCGATCTCGATACCGACGATTGCAGCGGTCCCTACATCCTGCGATTCACCAAGCAATACTTCCCCAACGGCACCGACAACTGGCGCCGCGACACCAACTCCTTCCGCCTCGCCGGCACCACGAAAAGCTGCCTCGTCGTCTTCGCCTCGAAGACCGAGAACAACTCGGCGTTCGATCTGTACGTCGACGACGTGATCATGAAGCTGGAGTAGGTGAGAGGGAGCGCGCGTCTCACAAGTCGGGCCACGACAAAATCACGAACTGTCCGGGGCGAGCACTCGCCAGCACGGCGCGAAAGCGCGGTAATAGTTCGCGCAAATCGCGCAGACGTGTGGTTCGGCTACGCAACACGATGATCGTGATCGCGAAGCTGGCCGCGTTCTGTTGATGGGGCAGGTTGCTATCGACCGTGACGAATGCATCGAACTGCGTCGCGGCAATTCGCAGCAAACTCGCCGTTCTTCACGTGCTCCCATTCGACCTGGCGTACGGTCTTGACATCGTGGCCATCGAGGTCGCGCAGCAGCCTCCAGTCGACACACTCGTCCAGCAGCACCTTCATTCGCCGAACGCCAGCACTCGCACTTTCGTCTCTTCGAGAAATTCAATCACTTGCTGTCGGCTCACCGAAGGAAAGCCTTCGAGGAAGTCATCGATCGAGTCGCCGGCTTCCAGATACTCGATCAACGTTTGAGCGAGCACGCGTGTGCCTTTGAATACCGGTGCGCCGCTCATCACGTCAGGATCGGACGTGATAACCGAGCTCCGTTGCGCGTGCAGGCGCGCCGCGAGCTCGATCTGCTCCTGCTCCGAGAGTTGAAGCGCATCGTGAAGAAGCTCAGTTGCGTCGCGCGTCATCTCCATCATTGTAGCTTTGCGAAGAATGTGGAACGGCGGGCTGGAGCCCGCCGTTCCACTCAGCTTCTTCTAAAACCGAATCAACGCCGTGATGCGATAACTCCGCGGCGCCTGATACGACGTTCTCGCCGTTGCCGCGCCGTAGTTCGAGCGCAGCGTCGCGCAGGAATCCGTGTTGTCGTTGCACCAGCTCTGGTTATCCACCACGATCTGGCGCTGCGAATCCGTCACGTTGAAGATCTCGCCCTTGAAGCCGATCTCCGATCCGCCGAACAGCGGGAACGTCACTTCGGACGAGAGATCCAACTGATAGAAATCCGGCAGACGATCGGAGCCGCGTCCGGCGTAGTAGTACGTCAGCGTCTCGGTGCTCAGATCGCCGTCGGGGTAGTACGCGCGCACCGTCGTCTGCTTCGCGTATGCAGTGCCCGAAAGGTACTGACCACCGAAACCGATCGTCAGATTCGCGGGGCCGATGTGGCGTCCGTACGTGCCGAGGAGATTGAACGCGTGCGGACGGTCATACGTGGCCTTGCCATCGATCGTTGCATTCACGTCATCGCATGCGATGACGCCGTTCGTTCCCAACGTGCGATCGGTGCTGAAGCATGTGCCGCCGGGGAAATCATTCAGCGTCGTCGCCGTCGATGCGAAGTGATTGCCGGTGCTGCGTGAGTACGTGTAGTTCGCGAGCGTGCTCCAGTTGTTCGAATAGCGCTTCTCGAACGTCAACTGCACACCGCGATACTTGCGCCACGCCTCGTCGAGATTCTCGTAGTGCGTCAGCGTGTTGCCTTCCGCGTCGAAGCGATAGAAATCGTCGATGAGGTTGTCCCACTCGCGCCAGATGCCGCGCACGCTCACGCCCATGTTCGCGCCGAACTGCTGCTCGAATCCGAGCGTGAGCTCGTCCATGCTCGTCGGCGAGAGACCACGATCCGAGGTCGTCGTATTCGCCGTGCGCACCGCGCGTGCGAACTCATACGCGCCCGTGTCCGGATTGAACTCGTACTCGTCGTAATCCGCGCGCGCGGCGTTCTGCGCCTGACTGTCGATGAAACCCTGAATCACGAAATCGTAGAAACGTCCCGCCGACGCGGTGATGAGTTGCCGGCCGTTGCCCGCGAGATCGAACGTCGCCGCGAGACGCGGTGCGATCGAGTTCGTATCGAGAATCGTCACGCCGACATCGTTCTTGCCATTCTGCTGTTCCGCGCGAATGCCTGCTTCGATGTTGAGCCGCGTGCCAAGGGAAAATTTGTCGCGAACGTAGAGCGCGTTGATGTCGCCCTTCGACGTGAGCGGACCCGGATCGATGAAGTCGAGTCGCGCCACCGGCGAGAACGTTCCGCCGTCCGCGTTGTAGTTGAAGACGTAGTACAGACGATTGTTCGTGAAGCTGAGATACGCCGTCGACTCGATCGATTCGAGATCGAGACCGACTTTGATGTCATGCGCGGAGCGGCCGAGATTCAGAAAGTACGACGCGGCTCCGGCGAGCTGCGTACGCGGTCGCGACGTGCCGTTGTCGTTGCCGAAGAAGAAGCCGTTGAAGTAGCGGCCCGTGGTGAGGTCGTAGATCGCGGAGCCGTTGTCGAAACCGCCGGCCGCGTACGGCGACACGATGATCTCGCTCTTTGATTTCGCGTACAGCGCTTCGAGCGAAAGCCTGCTGCCGATCACGCCCGAGTATTGCGCGGTGTAGTTCGTGCCCTTCTGATCCTGACGCGTCAACGTCGCGAGATCGTTGCCGCCGCCTGAATAAATGTCGACGCCGCCGAGGATCGGATCCTCTGAATACTTCGCCCAGAGATTCTGCGATGGCGTGAGCTGGAACGTCGCGCGATAGTTTTGCAGCGTCGTGTTCGTGTTCTCCGAGAACTCCTCGTTCGTGACCGTCGTGTTCGAGCGCGAGCCGAGAGGCTTGTACTTTTCGTACGCGCCGAAGAACCATGCGCGGTCGCGCAGAATCGGACCGCCGAACGTGCCGCTGTAGCGAATGTTGTTGTGATCGATCTTCTCGCGGCGCAGCGATGTGCCCAGGACCATGTTGCGCGTCTTGTTCTGCCCATTCCATTGATCGTTCGTGGCGATCACTTTGAATGAGCCCTCGAAATCGTTCGTGCCCGACTTCGTGATCACGTTCACCACGGCGCCGGTTGCGCGGCCGTACTCCGCGGAGATGCCGCTGGTGTAGACGTTCACTTCCTGAATCGCTTCGAAGTTGAGATTCGCGGAGAACGTCCCGGTCGATGGATCGGTCGTATCGACGCCGTCGAAGATGTACTGATTCGACGCGCTGATCGCGCCGTTCACGTTCGCGTTGCCGTCGCCATCGACGTCGAGCACGCCCGGCGCGTACGTCATCACGGTCTGATAGCTGCGGCCGATCGGAGCTTTCTCGAACTCCTGCGTCGACAGGCGCGTGGTCTGCGTGACGCGCGTTGGATCGACGACTGGTGACTGTGCGGTGACGGTGATGGATTCCGTCGATGCCGCGAGCCCGAGGAGCAGTGTGAGCTCGGTTGTTTTCTCGGCTTCGACGAGGACGTTCGACTTCGCCGTCTTCTCGAATCCTTCGAGCGCGGCGTCGACGGTGTAGCGTCCGAGAGGAAGCGCCGCGAAGCGGTATTTTCCCTGCGAGTCGGTAATGTCCGTGCGCGTGGTGTTGCGCTCCTGATTTGTAACCGTAACGGTTACACCTGGCAGGGATCCTCCTGTTTGGTCCGTCGCCGTTCCCGCGATCGTTCCGGTCTGGAATCCCTGCGCGAGCACGACGAGCGGCAGCAGGGCGATGAGTGTGAAGTACAGAAAACCGCGGATGCCTTTCATGTCGTCTCCTTTCTGCGGAGACGCTGCTGCGCGATGCGTGCGTCGATGCCGAATGCACGCGAGCGAGTGCGATCAAGCACTTAGCGATGTTGTTCGAGTCGTAACGTTCGGCTCGTTGAAGAAGTGCGGCGGGTTCGTTGAATTCGTGCGCGGCGCACGCGCAAAAGGCCGCGCTCGTGACACAGGAATCGCCTGCGTCAACGTTCGTTCGTCATCGCGAAACCGTTTCGCGACGAGTTGCGCGAACTGCAACGGCGACGCAACAGCACGTCACGAGTCGCTCACGTGGTCGTGATCCGGTGGTGTCGCTCCTACTGGATTGAATCCAATATTTCCGAATAACTTTTCGTCACCGAATGTTAGTCGAGGCATGCAAAACAACTTCATGAAAGTGGCCGCGATGGCGGCCTTGGTGGCGCTCGGTTCGTCGGCATTTGCGAACGCGGCCGAGGCGGGTGAGACGCTTCGATACGAATGGCGTTTGCGCGGCGCGCTCTCATGGATCGCGCGCGCGAAGTTCCCGACGTCGGGCACAGGCGTGTTGCAGACGCAGCCGCGTGCCGGTGCGGTCGAATCGCAGTTGCGCGTCAGCGCGGGCGGGCGCGACTACATCGAATATGTGTCGCGCATGGCCGAGGACGGCGAGAAGACATTCGCGAGCACGAACGGCTATTCGCTTGGCAATCACAGCGAGCGCAAGGAGACGACGTTCGATTACGTCGCGAACGTTGCGAACGTGAAAGAGCACGAGGCCGGCAAAGTCGGTTCGAAGACGCGCCCGCTCTCCGCCGACATCGCGCGCGATGCGCTGACGACGATCACGTGGCTACGCGAAAACGCGGCGAGCGTGTCGAAGACGCTGACGACGGACATCTACTCGGATGGCAAGCCGTACCGCGTGCGCATCGAGCCCGCCGGTTTCGAGAAGACCTCGTGGCAGGGTCGCGACGTGCAATCGCGCGTGTTCAAGATCAGCGCGGCCCCCGGTTCGAAGAAGAAGTTCCCTGGACTGACGGTGTGGCTGAGCGAGGATGAACAGCGCCTGCCGCTGCGCATGGTGTTCGATCAGCCGCTGGGCGCGTCGCTGGATCTGCGATTGAAGGGCTGACTCGTTGCGGTTGCACGATAGAGTCGCAGCGATGTGTTCGCGCTGCGACAAGTCTTTCTATTTCTCACCGGACTGACGCTCGCGATTGTTTTCGCGATGAGTGCGATGGTTGCGGTCGGATGTTCAGTGGTCTTCGTGAAGGATCTCGCCGCGTCGCGCGGGGACATGGGTGTGTTCGAAGCGCGCGTGCGGCATTACACGGATTGCTTCGAGCCAGGTGCGGATCCGATGTCTTTGCGGATGCACGAGGCTTCGCATCCGATTTTGCAGTTTGTGGTTGTGATCGCGATTTCGTTCGGGATTGCGATCGGTTCGGCGCGAATGATTGATCGGGTGAGTCGTGCGTTTTATAAACCGCCGGCTTGAAGCCGGCGGCCCGGCCGGCTTGGAAGCCGGCGCTCCGGCTTCGCCTTCGATTACGCGCATCGCCTTTGATTACGCGCATCGCCTTCGATTACGCGCAGCGCCTTTGATCTCGCGATCTCCTTTGATCTCGCGCATCTCCTTCGATCTCGCGCATCGCGTTCGATCTCGCGCATTGCCTTCGATCTCGCGCATCTCCTTCGATCTCGCGCATTGCCTTCGATTACGCGCATCGCCTTCGATTACGCGCAGCGCCTT
>JBQCJC010000738.1:0-2132 GCA_051953135.1 Thermoanaerobaculia bacterium
ATACCGGGTCACGGAGCACGGCGATCACTAATTCAACGCGCTTGTACATACCAGCCGAGAGTTCGTAAGGACGTGATGCCGCTACGGCATCCTCTAGTCCGACCTCGTTGAGAAGTGAGGCGATGTGGAGACCTGGCGGGCCGTGCATGCGAATGTTCGCCTCAACTGTTTTCCAAGGCAATAAAGAACGATGAGCGCCGACGAAGTAGATGTCTCGAAACGGAACGACCGCTCCTTCGAAAACGCATTCCGCGTTGGCTGCGGGTGGAAACCACCCGCTCAACAATCGAAAGAACGTCGTTTTTCCGATTCCGGAGGCACCACTTAGCGTTGCGGGACCAGACCAACTCAGGTCAACTTCTCGGCAGTCAATTAAAGGCGGTTCCTCTACCCCGAAAGCGTATCTAGCGCGTACGACTCTCATGCCGGCAGAGCATTATGAAGCGCAGTAGGAGCCGCGGCTTTCACGTCGTCAGTCGCTAATTGCGTCCACCACGCTGGTCGATAATCGATTTCACGCTCAAACAGATCACCCGCCGGAAGCGTAGCGCGGAGTATCAGATCGGGCGAGATCCGCGCGAGAATGCCGGCGTCTACACGCTGAGCGGCAAGCACCGGTGCTTTTAAATGCGCAAACAGTTGCCGCGCCGCAACAGAGTCCTTTTCGCCAGCTTCTTTCATGATTGCAGCACATTTGCGTTCGACAGCTCTAAGGAGCGATTGCAACGCGGCGGCTAGCTGCTGCGCGAACGCTTTGTTTTTCTTTAAGCGCACGGCAAATCCAAGTGTGCCGGCCGACTCCTTCTTAATTACTTCGCCCACAACCAGCGTACCGAGTCTGACATCTTTGCCATCGGTCGTGGCAAGTAAGCCGGCCTCGGCAGCCCATAAGAAACCTTGTAGCGTTGCGATCACGCAGGTCGATGGCAATGTCCCTGTCGCCAGCGCGAGAATGTGTTTAGCTTCATTATCTGCGGTGCTCGCGTGAGCTTGTGAAGAATACGTACGCGTCTGATCGCCAATCTGGATCCTAACGATTTCGTCGGCACCACCATTTGCTTGAGCGGTGTAGTAGCCATTGAAGTTAGCCACGCGCTCAATGTACGTCTCGGCTTTCCTCTCACCGTTGTTGCTTATCTTGCACAGCGCCGCCATCCGCGAGGGTCGAGTTCGAATCATACGGAACTCGTATACATCCGTGTTGATAAGGTCACTGGAAGAATACGCGATGTCGATGCGACTTTCTTTCAGCGCCGCCGGAAGATCAACCCAGTCGACAAGTTCCAGTTTCAGCTCGACTCCGAGTACGTCGCGAAGGCCGTACAGAATGGCGGGCAGGAGTGAGCAGTCGGCATATGGATGGACCGCACAGACGAGTGCGCCGTTTTTTTGACGATGTACGGCGACTTCTCGATCACGGAGGTAGCTGCGTAACGCATCACGAAGATCCTCGATGAGTGGTTCGTTCTCGCCCCAGTTCATCGCCCGCCGGAATCCCGAAGGGTCGTCAAGCGCAAGAACGCCATTCCATTGCAAACGACGAGGAATTACTGCATACCCTTCCCGCGCGTTTGCGGGCGCGTCGTAGTCGGCTCCAGGTTGCAAAGTTTCATACGACAGGTCGAGAGTTTCGAGTGAGAACGGATCGGAACGAAACGCATATGCCTGAATGAGACGCTGAGCGTAGTCGTAGACCTCGCTCCTGTGATGGTCGACGTGAAGGAGAAGTCCAGTAAATGCGGGAGCCCACGCCTCGGGTGTGAGGCGCTCGACGATGCTAGCGATCGCGTGTCTGTGTTGCGGATGCATTACTTGTCCGAAACGCCGGTCAATTCGCGGCGATCTTTGGTAAGACCAAGAACGTCGATCCACGAGAAGATCACCGAGTTGGAGAGATTGATCACTCGCTGTGGCATCCCGTCTGGCAAATTGATGGCAATCCAACGGAGCATGTCGTGTTGGTGGCGATACGCCTTGTCATCGATTCCTACCGCATCGAGCGCGAGGAAACGTTCGGCCATGAAAACCGCGGACGTAAAGCGAAGGGCAGCTTTTGATGCGCTGTATCTCGCCTCGATGAAGTCGCGTAGCGTAGGACCGAATTCGGCCTCTTCAGGTATGCTATTGGCTAC
>JBQCJC010000739.1:0-2326 GCA_051953135.1 Thermoanaerobaculia bacterium
GCAGCGCATGGTTCATTACCTCCTGTCGTGGGGCGCACCCGCGGAGCGTCTCTTCGACATCACGATTCGATTCACGGCTCCGGTCGATACACCGCGACTTCTTCTGCCCGCCTGGCGTCCGGGCCGGTATCTGATTCAGGACTACGCCGCGAATGTGCGCGAGTGGTCGGCGGACGAGCGCGATGTCTGGAAGGATGGCAAGTCCTCGTGGCGCGTCGATGCGCGAGCAGGCGAGGAAGTCGTGGTGCGCTATCGCTACTACGCCGGCGTCCTCGATGCGGGATCGAGTTTTCTCGATGAGAGCGAGGCGTACTTCAACGGCTCGAATCTCTTCATGCTCGTCGACGGATTGCGGAGCGAAGAGCATGTGCTCACGATCGCCGCGCCTTCCGAGTGGCGCATCGAAACGCAGCTGACAAAAGAAGACGAGGGACGTTATCGCGCGCGCGACTACGACCACCTCATCGATTCACCGACGATTGCCGCAGAGACGATGACGCGTCACTCGTTCGTCGAAAGCGGCGCGCGCATTCATCTCATTTTCAAGGATGACGACGGCATCGACACCGAACAGTACGTCGAACCGATTCGCATGATCGTGCGCACGCAGGCCGAGCTGTTCGGCGGCCTGTCGTTCGACGAATATCGATTCCTCTATCACGTGCGCGATCGCTGGCACGGCGTGGAGCACGAGAATTCATGCTCGATCATCGTGCGTCGCGCGGCGCTCATCGGTGCGAAGCCCGGCGATGAAGGCTACGACCATCTGATGGCAATCACGTCGCACGAGCTCTTTCACGCGTGGAACGTGAAGCGCATCCTGCCGGCGAAGTTTCATCCGTACGATTACTGGAACGAAACGCCGACGCGGTTGCTGTGGGCGATGGAAGGACTCACGTCGTACTACGGCGAGCTCACGCTCGTGCGCAGCGGCAACTGGAGCGTCGCGCAGTATCTCGAGCATCTGCGCAAAGAGATCGAGACGTACGAGTCGATGCCGGCGCGCAAACATCTCTCGCTCGCGCAGGCGAGCTTCGACGGATGGCTCGCGGATCCGGCGCACAATCACGATCAGCCGAACGCGTGGTACTCGTTCTACAACAAAGGCGAGCTCGTTTCGGCGATGCTCGATCTCACGATTCGTGCGGCGACGAACGATCGGAAGTCGCTCGACGATGTCGTGCGATTGTTGTGGGAACGCTACGGCAAAGCCGGACGCGGTCTCGAAGAGGATGCGATCGAGCGCGCCGTTGCGGAGATCGCGGACGTCGGCGATTTCTTCGCGCGTTACGTCGATGGAATCGAGCCGCTGCCGTACGCGGAACGATTCGGCGAGGCCGGTATAGCATTCGCGGCCGTCGCCGGTTCGAAGATCGGGCTCGGCGCAAAGCTCCGAATCGCCGATGGATTGCTGATCGTCGACTCCGTCGTTCGCGGCGGCGCGGCGATGGAAGCGGGGTTGTTGCCGAACGACGAGATCGTCGCCATCGGCGGATTGCGCACGACGAACGAGCTCATGCTCGCGAACGCGTTGCGTGGGTTGAAGGAAGGCGACGCGATCGAGCTCGTCGTCGCGCGCGCGGGCTCGTTGAAGACGCTCACGCTGCGCGGTCGGATCGACACGAAGACCACCGTGCAACTGACGGCGAACGAAAAGAATGAGGGACGCAGATCGTGGCTGAAGAGAGAGAACTGACCGCGCCGGCAGTGGAGCTGCACGAGGAAGGCGTTCCGTTCGCCGGAATCGAAGAGAGCATCGCCGAACTGGTCGAGTTATACGGCGGCGAGATCACCGCAACGCGCGAGCATGCGCGCGATTTCACGCTTCCGCTGCGGCGCGGCGTGGCCGCGAGTGGCGGCGTCGAATGCGCGATCTCGTGGGCGCAGACGAACGAAGCGGAAGCGAAGGTGACACTTACCGCGAATCGCGATGTCGATGCACCGCGCATTCAACGTGTGCTGCTGTTGATCGCGGGCGTCGGCGGCGCGCTGATGTTCATGCTGTGGCCGTTCTATCCCGGCGAGCGCGCGTTCGGCACATTCGCGTGGCTCGGCGGCCTGATCGCGCTCGCGGTGTATCTGATGACGCTGCGCAAAACGAGCGGCGGAATCGCGTATGACTTCCTGCAGAGACTCGCGCGGAAGCAACGCGCGGAATTCATGGAGAATGTGGAGGAATCGTGAACCGCATCCGTCTCGCGCTTCTGCTCACGCTGCTCATCGCAATCAATGCTTCCGCCGCCGAGACGTACGCGAAAGTCGCGCGCGTGTGGCATGGCCGCGTGCCGGTCGCGAAGGCCGATGAATACACGACGTATCTCGAAGA
>JBQCJC010000740.1:0-4620 GCA_051953135.1 Thermoanaerobaculia bacterium
AAGGTCGAGCAGTAATGTCGATCCGAGAAGTCGAAGGATGGTGGCACTCCAGGAACCGGCCGCGCTCGTCGCTCCGACTACCGGAGCGACGAGCGCGAAGAGGGCGAGGTTGAGCAACACGGCGACGACACTTCCGGCTAGATGTACGAGCGCGCTGCGCAGCGCGCGTGCTCTGCCGAATGGGTATCGCGCGGTGAGACGCAGAATCGGCGGCGTGAGGAGCGCCCAGATCCAGGCCCACGCGAGCCAGATCGCGAGTGTCCGCGCCCAGCCGAGCGGCTCGCCACGCATCGCCGCCGAGATGTGCGCCTGCGCTGCGAGCAGCACGCCGCAGAGCGTCCAACCTGCAGCGATGATCAGCGCCCGTCGCACGGCGCTCACCTTATCGCAGGCCGAGCTGCTTCAGTAGGCCGAGCGTATTCGCCGAGGTCCACTCCTCGGCGATCTTGCCGTCTACGAAGCGAAAGATCGCCGTGCCGCTCACCTGCACCTGCCGACCTGTTGCCGGAATGCCGTTACCCGTTCCGGTATTCGTGCCGCGCGCAGTCCACCGGACCGCGACGAGATCACCCTCGGCGACCATGAGATCGACGTTCACGGTAAGGTCAGGAAATGCGGAGCGCCACCCCTTCGCCTCCTTCATCCCGTCTTCATGGGTGAACGTTGCCGAGCCGCCATGCCCGACGAAGTTGTCCGTGTACGGCACCGTAAAGATCCCGCGGCTCAACCCCTCTTCGTAAACCCGCCTCGCTACTGCCTTGTTGACGGCAGTCTCGTCCGCCGCCAAGCACGGCAGTGTTGTCAGAACCAACAGCATCGTCGCAAACAGTTTCATCACTTCTCCTTTTCGCGACGCATCGTGCCTCGCAGCATCGGATCGGGCGACGATGTTGTGACGAGCGGAATCATGGGCGTGACGAGTGGAGGTGAATTCCCGCATCGTGGCTCCCCACCCAGGGCACTGGAACTGACACGGCGTGAAGGATGCCATCATCAACCGCGAAGGCGCGGACTCGATGCGGAAGTCGTACGTGCCCGCGGCCACGTCATTCGTTTAATCGCGATCGGCAGCCGATTTTCTGAAGGGCTGCGGATCGTAAAGGGCGGATCGTAAAGGGGGACTCATAAGAGGTTCAACAAACCTTGATTTGCGACCGCTAAAAGATCCATGATCGGAAGAATCGTCATTATGGATGTGATCTGGCATTAGGCAACGCTCAGGAGCAGCCGCCTACGATCATGCAAGTCGTGTCCCCACCTGAGGCACAATGACTATGCATCCAGAAAGATGCGAACTGAGTTCAATCATTTGCTTCGGGTCGAACTGGAAATCCGTTCACACGGCAACAAGTCGATCTCGAATTGCGCGACATTTGTAGCCGCGCATAATCTCGTTGCGAATAACGTACTGCACTATTCGAGCTTGGAAGGAACACCTTGGACCTTTTCGTTTTTAGCTCAAAGAATCTTACGAACATCTGGGCTGGTGTCGGCGCAAGCCTGTGGGCGGTGTCTCATGATCAGGCTTCCATGCCTGGAGCGCGAACCAAAGCTCGAGGTCTTCCGATCGGAGCTATCGGTGTGCTCTACTGCGTTGAGACTCAGACTCTAACAACTCCCTTCTTGGTCGCGTCTAACCCCGATGAGTCTGTGACGGTGAAAAATGTATGGCCAGAAGAGTGGCATCTGCCGTTCAGAATTCACCCACTCGGATCGCCTCATCGGCAAATCGAACGAGCCGAGATAGCTCAATTGCCGATTGTGATCTCCTCCGGGCGCCAGTGGAATACTGTCATCCGAACCCAAGGGCAGTTTGTGTTTCAGCCGACCACAATCAACGTCGATGACTGGGAAATGATCTTTCGACGCTTGGCGAGTGTTTCCGACTAGCCACGAGGTTTAGTTTGAGTAGACCGCTAACATCTTGTGGGTCGGCCGAGGCGCTTCAGCGCCGGACCGAAGCCGGGCGTGGTCAGCTTCAGTGGTTAGCCGGCTGCAGATGCCAGAGCATTTAGGTCGATGGATTACGCAATCGCCCACACTTCTACGGCGTGCTTTGCGAGTAACGCCTGCCGCTCCGAAATCTGCTCAGGCCCCCACTCCGTCTCCGCGGCTATCGCCTCATTGAGCTTGAGAACGGACGACTGATACACAATTCTGTTCTTATCGAATGCGTCGTTTTTGGAAGCTTTGTTCTTGCCGGCTGCGAGGAGTGTCAGATTACCCACGCGATTGATCCAATCATCATGATCTTTCCAGCGACGATCGACCGGAGGTTTCTGAGGGTAAATGTGGTCTACGTTTAGTTTCTTCGGCGTGCTCGTTGTTATTTCCTCGCTCTTTACAATATGCGCCTCGAGCGCCCGCAGCAAGTATGCACGCGCGGCATCTCGCGTAATCGACGCGTTTGCAAATGACTTCTCAAACTCATCATCGGACCGCAAGCCTCACTACGAGTTGACCCGCATCTATCTCACCATGTCGCAGCTTGGGAGCGAGGACGAACGTTTCCGATTCGAGCAATGAGTTCTCCTTCTGTGCTATCACGCTATGTCTTACAAACGTCGACAGCGCGGCACGTGCAACCCTGATGCGTGATGTTCGATCCTCCAACGCTTCTGTCGCAGCGATCAACAGCGGGTACAGAACACCAGCGCCTGTCAGGGCTATGCTTCTGAGTACTTCATCGTACTCATCGTCACCCGTGTCAGGCAGAGCTACAGCTCTGAACGTTACGGCAGACTGCGTCAAAGTGCGCGTGAAAGCGACCGCATCCAGATGTTCGTCCTCGACTTTGTTGCTAATCGCGCGATACAACGAGTGTGCCTTAACGTCGCCATAGTGCGACACCCAGAAATACCTAAGAAATGCGCGGACGTCCAAGACGTCTGTTTCAAGGTCGAGCAACTCGCCCCATCCCGCAGCGATCTCGTCTTCATTCGCTGGCCCGCCTCTCGACAACAGAAAGCTACGGAGCAGATCCAAGCTTGATAACCCAATTCCGCGATCGTTCAGCGTCTCGAACGCGGTCTCGGCCGTGCGGCGATCTTTCGTAGTGACGGCTATTACTGTCACATTTGAGGTCACGACCTGCTGAATACGTAGCGCTTCTGAGTAAGCTTCGCGGGGCTCGAGGCCGAAAAAGCGATCCCTCAGCATTCCAACGAAGTACTCTCGCACTTTTCGAATTCGTCGATGTGATTCAAGGCTGGGGACTGGAGGTTCGTAGCTGTCGTCTCGCGACTCAAGAACTTCGCGCCTGAAGAAATCTTTGTCGTACTTGTTTAGCGTAAGCTTGTCGACGACGGTTTCGGTTGCATCATCATAGGACCGCAGAAACTTATCGGCGGTACGCGTCGCTGCGTCCTGCTTGTACTTCCGGAGGCTGTCGCGAGTCACCGAAATCAACATCGCGGCCGTTGCTAGCCGTTGTTGACCGTCCAGCACGAGGAACCGATTACCTTCGTCTACCAGTACTACCGAACCCATGAAGTATTCTTCGCCGATAGGACGCTGGCCGGGAAAATTAGCTTGGAATCGATCTATATCTTTCCAAAAACTCTTCCGCCTCGTTCACCGTCCAACTGTAGTTGCGCTGAAAGATTGGTACGACGAGCACTTTGTCGGCAGAGCCAAAAAGGTCACCGAAGCTTCGCCTGACAGGCTCGAATGTGGTCGGCATCAGACGATGCTAGCGAAACGAGCACGTTCCCGCAAACCGTGTACCGCACTCAGCTTTCAACCGGTCCGACTAACGGCTTCGCACTAAGCTGCCGCGCCAGTGCCGCGCGACGAAGTCGCACGGCGCGGCGCGTGCAGCGACTAAGGTCCAAAGCTCGAGGGAGCTACCTGCACGCGACGTGACGCCGAAATTCTTGTGGGTCGGCCGAGGCGCTTCAGCGCCGGACCGAAGCCGGGCGCGGTCAGCTTCAGTGTGGAGTTAGCCGGCCTTTCATAGATGGCGACCAATGTACGCTACCACCACGATCTTCCTAGCGTCGTCCCAATCGAAGTAGATACGAACACAACGATCAGGCGACACCGCATCAGCAGGCTTTAAGTGGTACGTGAGCACGCGATTCGCCACCCCGTCACTCCATGTGCGCTTCGCCCGTTCGCTCGCCGAATTCATCAACTGGTCGACTTCTGGCGAGGCTGTAACACCCCGCTGACGCAGCCAGTCGATCATTGAGGTTCCGAGTGCGCCTTCGCGCTTAGCACGCGACAGCTCTGCCAGACGGGTTAAATAGGACAATTATCTTATCCGGCGGACCGGCGTCCACCGCCACGCCAGCGACAGCCTCGTCGACGTCAGCACCAAACACAATCGCGTCATTGCAATGCTGGCGCGCCCGGATTACGGCTTCGGCTACTGTAGTCGGCGGCGTGACTGCCTCAGGTGGGAGATCCTCCCTCGGCACCTCTTCCTTCCAGCGCAAGGCGAGTTTCCATCGTCCCAGCCGAAACCCTCCCACTCAGCAGGATCCGGTCGCATCGAACGATGTATATTCGACCAGGATACTGCACGTCCAGGTACTTTCGTGATTGGGCGCAGCGGTGCGACGTCTCGCACATTCGCCATACCGCATAACGCACCTCATCCGAGCCAGCCACCTCTCT
>JBQCJC010000741.1:0-7177 GCA_051953135.1 Thermoanaerobaculia bacterium
CGGCGTAGCCGGCCAGTCGCACGAAACGCGCGAAGAGTTTCAGTTGATCGTAGACGTTTGCGTCGCTGACGATCGTGCGCACGCCGAGGTGCGCGCGCGCGTCGGACTTCGTCGTGTATTCGCCGCGAAGCCAGCGCAGCGCCGATTCCTTCAACTCCTCGTTGCCGGTGTCGTGACCGCGCCAGTACGACTCGATCACCTGCGCGAAGTCGTAGCCGCCGACGAGTTCCTGCAGCGACGCCAGTCGCGTACGAATCACCGATTCGACGGGCGTCGATGCATTCCGCGCTTCCGTGAGCGCGCTGCTCACGAACTTCTCGACGACGCTTGCCATCGCGCCGCCGTCCGGCTTCGAGCGCGTGGCGATGTTGCGCATCAACTCCGCGTACAGCGATCGCGCCTGACCGCCCGTCGCGTGCAGACGGCGATCCGGCGAGAGATCGGCGTTGATCGCGACGAGATTGCGCTCCAGCGCGATCGAGCGAATGAGATTCAGAAAAAACGTTTTGCCCGAGCCGTACTCACCGATCACAAATCGAATCGATGCGCCGCCATCGGCGATGCGTTCGACGTCCGCGACCAGCGCCTTCACTTCCTGATGCCGGCCAACTTGAATGTATTGCTGCCCGACGCGCGGCACCACGCCGGCCTGCAGCGATTGAATGATCGAGTCCCGATGCTTCGGTTTGATGGTTTGCGTTGGATTCATGCGATGAGCTCCCGGATCACATTCGAGTGGATGAGAATCGGATCGTCGTCCTCCCACAGAGGCTCGGCGACCTTCGTGTAGGCGTAGTCATTGAGCGCTTCGAGGGCGCCGTCGGTGAGCAGCGCAAGCTCGTTTGCGAGTCGTTCCACTTCATCGCGCGGCCAGCTCTCGCGTTGCGCGAGACGGCGCAGCAATTCCGAATGCGCGGCGTCGAGTGTGCCGATCGTGTTCGCCTGTTGAATCGCGGGCGCCGCTGCCGGCGGTGCGTCTTCTTCGACGAAGATGCTCGACAACAACGACGACACTTGTCGTGTCTCGTCGATCTTCAGCCGCACGCGATCCATGTCTATCGCGGACTTCGGCTTCTCGGGCGGAATGGCGAAGCCTTTCGCAGGTGCGGGCGGAGCGACGGCGACCGGCTCGTCGTCATTCGATTGCACGGCATGCACGTCGCGATAGAGATCGGCGGTATCGAGTGCGAGCGCCGCGTACAACTTTTCGAGGATCTTCAACTCGCGCGGATCGACGTGACCGTCCGTCGCCGCGACTTCGACGAGCACACGCGCGATTGCCTTGCGACTTGCGATCGCAATCATCGCGAGTTTCTTTCGCAATCCGGTGAGCGTGAGCTCCGATTCGAGCAGCCACGCGAGATGTGCGCCGAGTCGCTGACGCTCGCCGGCGGTGAGTTGCAGACGCGCTTCGATGTGCTGCTCGAGATGCTCGCGCTCCGCTTGCGACACCGCATCGTCCGCCGTCGTCACCATTGCCGCGAGCCGCATGAGCAACGTCGCGGTTGCATATTCGTCCGTGGCGATCGACGGACAATCGGGCAGACGCCGAAACACCACGACGCGGCCTTCGACCTCGTACGACGGACCACCGAGTCGCACATCGGGCTCAATGCCGTAGCCGAGTTTTTCGAGCGCCTGCGCGAGCAGCATCGACTCGCTCTTCGACACCTTGCCTGGCTTCGCCATGCGCACGTGTTGCAGCAGCTCGGCCGCGGCGAGATGCGCGCGGCCTGCATCATCGAGTCGCGATCGCACGAGCTCCGCGATCGCGGTGGCATCGGCCGACGGCGTTGCTTCGACCAGCTCATCTGGCAGCAACGCGAATGCGGCGAGGGATTCGCGCCCGTTCTCGTTCTTCCCGAGAAAGCGACTGTACGCGTCGAGTGCGGCGCAGCAATCATCGGTGAGCGCGATGAGTTGCGCGAGCGGACGGGAGAGCAGCGTGACGTCCGGAACGTTGCGCTTCAGCGTGATCAGGTCGAGCGTCGCGCTCGCGGGACGATACGAGATCTCGACCATCGGACGGCCCGGCTTCAACGAAAGTCCGTCGCCGAATTTCTGCGCGTAGTGAATGTGAAAGAGCAACTCGAATTCATCCGCGCAGCGTTGCGCCGGCGTGTTGAGATACCGCGCGCTGCGCACCCACGCGAGCGCATGCTGCGCGGGAATCGGTTTGCCCGTGAGTGCGAGCTCGCCGAGCGTCAATCGCAACGATGCGGGCGGACCATCGGAACACACGCGTCCTTCGACGAGCGTTCGCGCGCGCGGCACGATGCACGCGAGCAGATCGAGGAACGAGCCGGCGTAACTCGCGAATGATCCACTCGAGCGCGCGTACAAATCGATGAGGCGCGCCACTTCGCGCGCAATCGCGAGCAACTCGTCTTCGCTCGAGGCGTGGTTCTGCAGACATTCGTAAACGCGCCGTTCGAGTCCGTAGAAGAACAGGAAGACGTAGCCGATGTACGCGTTCGGATCCTGCCGTCCGCCCGCGAGCCATTGCAGATGCGCGCGGCGCGACGAGGCGGTGATCGAGTCATACGACGGCCAGTACGTCATCTGCTCGCCGTGCGTGTTCGCGTGCAACGGATCGACCGGGAGCGAGGGATCGAGCAGCGAAGGTTCGATGCGTGAGCCATCGAGTCCCGCGAGTCGCGAGCCGGCGTAAACGAGATCGCCGGTTGCGAATCCGGCGATAGCGGTCGATCGCCCGACGCCCAGCCACTCGGCGCGTGCGCTCGTGCGCGGCGGCACCGGCGTCGCGCGATGCAATTCGTTCTGCCGCTTGCGGCGGTCGATCGAATCCTGCAGCGCACGCATCAGATTGGACGGCGCGATGGAATCCAGCAGCGGCATGGGTCTCCTCGTTCGTGCGGACGTTTTGCCGCCGCCGAGGAGTGACGGAAAACGGAAAATCCCCACCGGAGGCAAAAAGAAAGACACCACGCGCCGATGAATGTGGCGCGCCGCCACTCCGCGATCGCACGAGTGTCTGTTCGTGCATGCGGCTCGACGGCGATCAACTCATTCTCTCGACCTCCGATCTCACGACCTTCACTCGCTGCGATCACGCCACGCTGCTCACACACGGCGTGAAACGCGGCACCATCAAACCGCTGGCAATGCGTCCGCCGTCGAAGATGGCTGAGCTGCTTTCGGCGAAAGGCGACGAACACGAGCACGCGTACGTCGATCGGTTGCGCAAGGAAGGGCACGAAGTCGTCGACATCGATGCGCCGCAGTGGACCGTCGCCGGATTGCGTCACGCCGAATCGCAGACGTTGCGTGCGATGCAAAACGGCGCGGAGTACATCGCGCAGGCCACGTTCTTCGATGGACGCTGGACGGGCCGCGCCGATCTCCTGATGCGCATCCCGTCGCCCTCAAACTTCGGCACGCACAGCTACGAAGTCATCGACACGAAACTCTCGCGCACGGTGAAAGCGCCGTTCGTGTTGCAACTTGCCGACTACAGCGATCACCTGCGTCGCTTGCAAGGCACGACGCCCGAGCGCATGCACGTCGAGCTCGGATCAGGCGATCGCGAAACGTTTCTCGTCGCCGACTTCGATGCGTATCACCGCCACGTGCGCGCGTCGCTCGATCGCACGATCGAGCGCAACGATGTGCGACTGCCGTATCCGGTCGCGTTCTGTTCGATGTGCGACTGGTGGGCGCACTGCTCGCGACAATGGTCGGACGTCGATCATCTCTCGCTCGTCGCGAACCTGCGCCGCACGCACGCCTCGCGTCTGGAGCGCGCGCACATCGACACGCTCACCGCGCTCGCGAAATCGGATCCGCTGTTGCGCGTTCCGCGCATCGCGCCCGCAACGTTCGCGACGCTGCAGCATCAGGCGCGCCTGCAACATCAGGCGCAGCAAACGGGCGTGCATACGTTCGAGTTGCTGCCGCTCGCGAAAGAGCAGGGCTTCGCGCGACTGCCACGGCCGTCGCAGAACGATGTGTTCTTCGACATCGAAGGCGATCCATTCATCGGCGAGGGGCTCACGTTTCTCTTCGGCATCGCGTACGAGGAGAACGGCGAGGCTCGGTATCGATCGTGGTGGGCGCACGATCACGAAAGCGAGCGCATTGCATTCGAAGCGGTGATGGATCTTTTACACGCGCGTCATCGCGCCGATCGCGCGTCGCACATCTACCACTACGGTTCGATCGAAGCGGCGACGCTGAAGCGACTGGCGAGCCGTCATGCAACGCGCGAGAAGGAGCTCGACGATCTCCTGCGCTACGAGGCGTTCGTCGATCTTTCGTCCATCGTGCGACAGGGCATGCGCGTTTCGCATGCGTCGTATGGATTGAAGAGCGTCGAGACGTTTTACTTTGAGCGCAAGGAACACGACGTGCGCGAGGCCGGCGGTGCGTTGCTCGCGTACGAAGCGTGGCTCGCAACGCAGGATCAGACGTACCTCGATGCGATCGAGGCGTACAACCGCGAGGATTGCGTGTCGATCCTCGAGATGCGCACGTGGCTGATCGATTCCGTTCGCCCCGCGGATGCGACGTGGAAGGAATCGCTGGAACCGAAAGAGTTGAAGGAGGATCGCATCGCGCGCGAGCAGAAGAACGACGAACTGTTCCAGGCGTTGATGCAGCGCGGCGAATCGCTGCTCGCGCAATTGCTCTACTACCACCCGCGCGAACAGCGCGCCGGCTGGTGGCCGTTCATGACGCGGCGCGATATGGATGAACAGGAGTTGTTCGAAGACAGCGAGTGCATCAGCAAAGTGGAACTCGATGAGAGCGTCGCGCCGGATCGCGAGAACCGTTCGGTGATCTACACGTATCGATTCCCGCCGCAGGTACACAAGTTCGATCGCGGCGATGCCGTGCACGACACGCGCACGCGAAAAGGCGCTGGGACGATTTACGAGATCGACGATGCGAAGGGAGTTCTTCGACTTGCGCGAGATGTGAAACTCATCGACCAGGAGCATCCACAGGCACTTATGCCTGACGGTCCGAACCCTACGGACCGCATCATCAAGGCCCAGCAACGCTTCGCCACGTCGTACCTCGCGTCCGAAACGAAGTACGCGGCGGCGATCGATCTCTTGCACGCACGCGCGCCGCGCCTTCTCGGCGATGGTCCGCTCGACGACACGAGCGACGTCACGCGGCGTCTCGATCGTTCGTACGTGTTCGTCCAAGGACCTCCGGGCTCGGGCAAGACGTACACCGGCGCACGCGTGATCGTGGAGTTGCTGCGCGCGAAGAAGCGCATCGGCGTGATGTCGAATTCACACAAGGCCATTCACACGCTGCTCGAGGAAGTAGAGAAGGTCGCAAGCGAGCAACACGTCAACTTTAGTGGCCTCAAATTCGGCGATCGATACGACGGGACGACGATCAAGATGGCGTCTGGTACAAAGAAAGCCGCAACCGCGGATCTCATCACCGGCACCGCGTGGCTGTTTTCGAAAGAGGAGCTCAATCAAACACTCGACTATCTCTTCATCGACGAAGCCGGTCAGGTGCCACTCGCCAACGCTCTCGCCGCCGCCACCTCCGCGCACAACGTCGTGCTCCTCGGCGATCCGCTGCAGCTTCCGCAAATCTCGCAGGCCGCACATCCCGACAACGTCAGCGTCTCCGTCCTCCAGCATCTCCTCGGCGATCACGAAACCGTTCCGCGCGATCGCGGCATCTTTCTCGACAAGACCTTCCGCATGCATCCGAGCGTCTGCGAGTTCGTATCGCGCGTCGTCTACGAGAACCGATTGCAAGCACACGAATCGTGTGCAAAGCAAGCGATCACGATCGACGGCAACATCGAGACCGGCTTGCGTTTCATGCCCGTCGAACACCAAGGCAACTCGCAAGCGTCGGATGAAGAAGCCGAGTGCATCGTCGCGGAAATCACGCGGTTGCTGCGCGGCAGATTCACGAATCGATTCGGCGAAGAGCGCGAGCTGTGCGCGAGCGACGTTCTCATCGTCGCGGCGTACAACGCGCAAGTGCGGCGCATTCAGCAACGGCTCAGCGCGGCGGGACTCGGCGAAGTGCCAGTCGGAACCGTCGATAAATTTCAGGGCCGCGAAGCGCCGATCGTGTTCTTCAGCATGGCCACGTCGAGCGCGGCTGAGCTTCCGCGCGATATCGAGTTTCTCTTCAGCCGCAATCGTCTGAACGTCGCGATCTCTCGCGCGCGATGCATGGCCATCGTCGTCGCGAATCCGCGTTTGCTCGACGTCGATTGCCGTACGCCGGAGCAGATGCAACTCGTCAACGCACTCTGCCGTTTCGTCGAAATGTCCAGGTAATCCAGCCTTTCGCATGATTTTCGTCATGGTCCGCGCCCGGCGCTCTCCCCAAAATTCAAGGCATAAGGGAGGACAAATGAGCACGACCATTTCTCTGCAGGACCGGACGGTTGGAGAGCTCGCGGCGGAGTTGCCCGCTTCGATCCGCGTTTTCGAATCGTGGCGGATTGATTACTGCTGCGGCGGCATGACGCCGCTTGCCGATGCATGCGCGGCCGTCGGCAAGACCATCGATGAATTCGCGATCGCGATTGAAAGCGCGCCGGTGATTCCGGATGGCGTCGATCGCGAGTGGACGAACGACTCGCTCGAAGCGATCTCGGATCACATCAACGAGACCTATCACCGCTACACGCGCGAAGAGCTCGTCACGTTGCAGCAGCTCGGCGAAAAAGTTCTCGGCGTGCACGGCGCGCGACACGAGGAGCTCGCGGGCGTGCTGGCCACCATTCTGGATCTCGCGAATGACCTGCTTCCGCACATGCTCAAGGAAGAACAGGTGCTGTTTCCGTACGTGTGTCAGCTCGAGCACGCGGGCAATGAAGGACGTCCCGCGCCGACGCCGTTCTTCGGCACGGTGAAGAATCCGGTGCGCATGATGATGCTCGAGCACGATCGCGTCGGAGAGCTGCTCGCGCGTGCGCGTTCACTCACCGACGGCTACACGACGCCGCACGATGCGTGCTTCAGTTATCGCGAGCTCTATCGCCGTCTCGCCGAGTTCGAGCAGCGCACGCACGAGCACGTGCACATCGAGAACAACGTGTACTTCCCGCGCGCGGTCTCTCTCGAAGAGAACGCGGGCAGCACCGCCACGTTCGCGCAGGCGAATCACGGCGCGTGCGGCTGCGGCGGTCACTAAAAAGTGGAGCGGGGGGGGGGGGGGGCGC
>JBQCJC010000742.1:0-4972 GCA_051953135.1 Thermoanaerobaculia bacterium
GCCGGTCTCATTGGCGAGCGATTTCATCCCACTACTCCAGAACGAGCTCATGTCGATGGCGATGAAGTACAGCGGCACACGTGATGCGCGCGCATACGTGAGCATGTCGTCGTACGAGAGACGCGACGTCGTGTCTTCACCGTCACTGATGATGATCAGCGCCTTACGACCCTGAAGATTGCGGAAGCGATAAAGCCCGGTAACGATTGCGTCGTACAACGACGTTCCGCCCGCCGCATCCGGGATTGCATTGACTTGCGCCTCGAGCGTCGGAACATCGGAGACGAATGGCGCGAATTTCGAAGGATCGTTCGCAAACGGCGCAATGAAGGCGCGATCGCCGGTGTGAATGATGCTCTTGAAAAACTCCACGGCCGCCGATTTCGCGTCGCTGATTCGCTGGTCCATGCTGCCGGAGTGATCGAGCAGCACGCCGACCGAGATTGGCAGATTCGATGCGTAATTGAACGCGGTGAGTTTCTGCGGCTTGCCGTTTTCGAGAACCGTGAAATTCGATTCCTTTAAATCGGTAATCGGCAATCCCTGTGCGTCACTGACCGACACCGGTAACTCAACGACGTTGACTTCGATCTGTTCGGTATATCGCTCACCGTTGAGGAACAACAGATCGCCAGCTTCATAGCCCGTATCGTCGAGCACCGATGCGCGAACGTATTCGTAGCCCTTCAATCGCGCGGTCGGGATATCGATCGCATACGGCGGACGCGGGAACGTCGCGATTTTCTTATCGCCCGCGAATAATTCGACGGTCTTGATGGCGGTGTTCTTCGGATTCTGAATCGAGAGCTTGAAGTGCGACACGCCATCCGGCGTTTCCGTGCGCGTGATCTTCACTTCGAGCGGCGTTTCGCGCTCATTGACGATGAACGCGTCGGCATCGACATAACGATTGCGCGCGTCATAGCCGACCGCGCGGACTTCGACGCGCTTCGGAATCTTGCCGAGGTCGAGCTCGGCGCGGAACGGCGGCGAATTGCGCGCCATGACTTTCTTACCGTCCACCCAGTACTCGACGCGCTTCACCTGCGGCTGCACATCGACGTCGACGATGAAGAGATTGAGCGCGACATCGCGGCGCGGCGTTTTGATGCGCACGGCGCCGATCGCTTCCGGCACGACGCCTTCCGCAAGAAACGCTTCCGCACCGTCATCAGCCGATGCGACGTAAGGCTTATTGGTTTTCGCGATCGTGAACTTCTCGTTCACTTTCGAGACGATCACCGGCGCGACGTCATCCGTCGGCAGAATCAAACGCGCTTCGATTTCGACGTCGCCTGGTGCAAACGCCTGCACCGCACTGACCGAAGTGCGCAGATCCGGCGGGATGGTGTAACGGAAATTGCGCAGAACGATGCCGTTCTGCAAAAACGAGCCCTGGAGGTAGAGCGCGATTTCTTCATTCACGTCGGGCGGCGTGGGAAAGCGGAACGTGACGCGCGCGACGACGCCACTGTCGCTATCGCCGAGGGGCTCGATGGCGATGACGATCGGCTTCGCGGCGGGCGGCTGTTGCGCGTCCTGCGCGACGAGCGGAAATGCGAAGGCGAGCGCGAGCAGCGCGAGGACGGTCTTTCGCATGGCGTGGAGAAAGAGGATACGTGGAGCACGAGGGATTGGTGTGGCAAAAGGGAAAAAGGGTATGGAGTGCGGCGGCGCGAGCCGCCGCTTTCGAAAGCGGCAGCTTTGCCACCGCACTCCATAATGCGCACCATGAACGTCGCGGCGATCACCGGCTTCTCCGGCGCGGGCAAGACAACGATGATCGTCGCGTTGATTCGCTCGTTCGTCGCCGAGGGCAAACGCGTCGGCGCGATCAAGCACACGCATCATCCGATGAACGAAGAACATCGCGGCGACACCGCGAAGTTTCGCGACGCCGGTGCGAATCCCGTGATCCTCGCGGGACACAACGAAGGCGTGATCTTCAGCGACGACGGCATCGCGCGCACGACGTACGATGTGCCGCGCGAGCTGCTTCGGCACTTCACTTGCGACATCGTGCTCGTCGAGGGATTCAAGGAGCTCGGCGACTGGCCGAAGGTAACGATCTCGGCCGGCGCGCGTCCCACACTCGAAGAGATGCGCGCGAATCTCGATAGAATCTGGCGTTTCTTATGAGGCTGCGATACCGCGCTGTGCTGTTTGATCTCGATGGAACGCTCGTCGATTCCTACAGCGCTCTCACCGAAGTCGTGAATCACGCGCGCCGTACGCACGGACTCGACGACCTCACGTCCGAGCGCATTCACGAGATCGTCGGTGATGGCATGGAGAAACTGCTGCAGCGCGCGTTCGAGCGCACGGAGATTCCGCAGACGATCGTGAGCGCATTCGAAACGCGCTACGACGAGGTGTGTTGCGAAGAATCGAAAGTGCTCGCCGACGTCGAAGCGACGCTCGCGAAGCTCCACGACCTCGGCGTGCAGATGGCCGTCTGCACGAACAAGCCGACCTTCTTTTCGAAGAAAATCCTCGATTTCCTTGGGCTTTCGCACTATTTCCGCGCGATCGTCGGACCCGATGCCGCCGGCGCGCGCAAGCCTGAAGCGCAGCATTTGCACGTGACGTTGAAGTCGGTGGAGTTCGGCGTCGAGCACTCGCTCTTCGTCGGCGACATGCCGGTCGACGTGCGCGCCGCGCGCAACGCCGGCATGGACATCGCGGTCGTCGCCACCGGTTCTTCGACGCGCGAAGAGCTCGAAGCGACGCAGCCCGATCACTTCCTGGCGCGCTTCTCCGATCTCGTGAAGCTCGTGCGACGCGAGGCCGCGTGAACGCGAAGTATCGCTTCGTTTTCTTCGACGTCGATTCCACGCTCGTCACGATCGAAGGCATCGACGTGCTCGCGAACGGCAATCCTGAAATCGTGCGTCTCACCGACGCGGCGATGAACGGCGAGATTCAGCTCGATGAGGTTTACGGCCGCAGACTCGAGATCATTCGTCCCACACTGCGCGACGTCGAAGCCCTCGGCGAGCGCTACACGCAATCGCTCGTCGATGGCGTCGAAGAAACGATCTCCACGCTGCAATCGCTGAACGTCGACGTGCATCTCGTCACCGCGGGCATTGCGCAAGCGATCGCGCCGCTCGCGCACAAGCTCAACATTCCTTCGCGTGCGGTGCATGCAGTCGCGTTGAAGTTTGATGATGAAGGCAACTACGCCGATTTCGATCGCCGCTCGTTTCTCACGAAGACCGGCGGCAAGGAGCTCGTCGTGCGCGCGATCCTCACGCGCTCGAAAGGCAAGTCCGCATTCATCGGCGACGGCGTGAGCGATCTCGAGACGAAACCGGCCGTGAGTCTTTTCGTTGGCTTCGGAGGAGTTCACACGCGAGCGCGCGTGAAGGACAATGCGACGGTGTACGTCAGCGAGCCGACGATGGCGGCCGTCTTGCCGTACCTGATCGAGCCATGAGCGACGACAACCGCTGCAAATTCTTCGTCCCCGGTCCGACGTGGGTGCGTCCTGAGATCATGCAGGAGATGCTGCGCCCGATGATCGGGCATCGCAGTCCCGAGTTTCGCGATCTCTTTCACACGATCAACGTCGGCTTGAAAGAGTTGTTCGGCACGGGACAGACGACGTTCGTCGTCACGAGCTCCGGCACTGGCGTGATGCAAGCGGCACTCGAAAACTGCGTTGCGCGACGCGTGCTCGTCACGACGTGCGGCGCGTTCTCGGAGCGCTGGTACAACATCGCTGAATCGCTCGGCTACGAAGTCGATCGCCTCGATGCCGGCTGGGGAAGCGCGGTTGACGCGGACGAGCTCGCGGATCACCTCGCTCGTCATCATCGCGCGCACTACGACGCGGTGACGATCACGCACAACGAAACATCGACCGGCGTGACGAATGACGTTGCGCAACTCGCGGCCGTCGTACGCGAAGAAGCACCCGATGCGCTCGTGCTCGTCGATTCAGTTTCGGCGTTAGGCGGAATTCCGGTCGAGTTCGATAAGTGGAACGCCGATGTTTGTCTGGCGAGCGTGCAGAAGTGCATCGCGCTGCCGCCGGGCATTACCGTCACCGCAGTTTCAGACGCGGCGCTCACGCGCGCGAAGAAGCATCCGTATCGCGGCACGTACTTCGATTTCCTCGCATACAAAGAAAAAGCGGATGAAGACAGCGTGCCGTCGACGCCCTCGATTCCCCATTTCTACGCGCTGGCCGCGCAGCTCGAGCACATGCTGCACGTCGAAGGATTGCAGGCGCGCTACGAACGTCATCGACAGATGCGCGATCTCGTACACGAGCGCTCGCAACGATTCGCACGACTCGCATCGGATGTTTCGCACGCATCCGCAACCGTAACGACGCTCGCGCCGGTGTTGCCGCCGGACACGATTCGCACCGAGATGAAGAAGCGCGGCTACACCCTCGGCGGCGGTTATGGTCAGTGGAAAGACACGACGTTCCGCATCGCGCACATGGGCGACATGTCGATCGCGGATTTGAACGCAATGTTGGATGACCTGTCCGAAGTGACGCGCGCGTAAGTCATACAATCGCGCGCGCCATGTATCGCGCTCTCGTTACCGACACTCTCGCTGAATCCGGGCTCGACATTCTTCGCGCGGCGAAGGACGTCGAGCTCGATTATCGTCCCGGGCTCAAGGGCGCGGATCTTCTCGCCGCGGTTGCGCAATCCGATGCGCTGATCACGCGCAGCGGCACCGCGGTGACGCCGGAGCTGGTGAGCGCGGGAACGCGACTGCGCATCGTCGGCCGCGCGGGCGTAGGTCTCGACAACGTCGATGTCGATGCCGCAACCGCGCGCGGCATTCTCGTGATCAACGCGCCGACCGCGAACATCATGTCCGCGACCGAGCACACGATGGCGATGCTGCTGGCGTTGTGCCGGAACATCCCCGAGGCGCATGCGAGCGTGAAGCGTGGAGAGTGGACGCGCTCGAAGTTCATGGGCATCGAGCTCGATGGCAAAACCCT
>JBQCJC010000743.1:0-3315 GCA_051953135.1 Thermoanaerobaculia bacterium
GGCACGATCAGCACCGCGCGCTCGAGCGAGCTCGCATCGGACAACATGCCGATCAGCGGCGGCGATGGAATGTCGCCGAGGGCGTGCATCACGAACACCGACAAGCCGACCGCCGTCGCACGCTCGAGCGGCGAAACGAGATTTACGATCGCGGAGTTGATCGGTCCCGTGCACATGAAGATGAGAATCTCCGCGACGATGATCGCCGTGAGATAGACCGGCTTCACACGATTCGAGAGTCCGAGAAACGTCAATGGTGCGGCGAGCAAGGTCGCGATACCCGACACCCACAAGTACGACTGCTTCGTGCGCGCGAGAAACTTGTCGCCGAGCCAGCCGCCCAGAAACGTGCCGACGAAACCGGTGACGATCACGATCGCGCCGAACGTCACGGTCGATTCCGATTGCGACATGCCGCGCGCGCGAACGAGAAACGCGGGCATCCAGTATCCAAGTCCGCCTAACGCGAACGTGTACATCGCGTAGCCGAGGACCGCGAGGAGATACGGCGTGTTCGCAAGCAGATCGCGATACGGCGCCGCGAATCCGTGCCCCGTCGCGCGCGGCGGATTGTGGCCGACGTCGTTTTGTCCGCGCGGCGGATCTTTCACGAGAAGCACAAGGAGGGAGAGCAGGAGTCCCGGAAAGCCTGCGATCCAGAAGGCCGCACGCCAGCCGAAATGATGTCCCGCGAATCCGCCTAACACGTAGCCGAGCGCGGAGCCGACGGGAATCGCCGAGAAGAACACGGCCATGATGCGGCCGCGCTTTTCATACTCGAATTGATCCGCAAGCAATGCCGGCGCGATCGTTCCGTATGCGGCCTCACCCACTCCGACCGTCGATCGCACAATGAACAGTGACCAGAAGCCACGCGCGAATCCCGCGAGTCCCGTGGCCATGCTCCAGATCGCGACGCCGATCGCAATGAGGCGCGGGCGCGATTTGCGATCACCGAGTGCGCCGAACACGGGCGACGTGAGCGCATAAACAATGATGAATCCCGATGCGAGCCAGCCGAGTTGCGTGTCGGAAAGCCCGAGGCCTTTCTTCATCGGTTCGAGCACCGCCGCGACGATCCATCGATCGACGTAGTTGAAGAGATTGATGAACGTGAGGATCGCGAGTGCGTACCTCGCAGAGCGATCGGATTGCATGTGAGGAAAGTGTAGTCGGTTGGTGGTTTGTGGTTGTCGGTTGTTGGTTGTCGGTTGTTGGGGGAACCGCTCCGCTGATTGCACGTGGCTGGGTGGTGGCCCCCAACAACTAACAACTAACAACCAACAACCAACAACCACCCCCTGCTCCCCGAAACTCACCCGTTCGTCCCAACGTATCTAGCAGCGGGAACACGCACGGTTATCATGTCGAGGTCCATGAAACGGTATCTGCCCCTGATCGCCGCGATCGCCGGCGTCGTAATCCTCGTGTCGGTATTGCCTCTGTATCGCGACGCGCAGCCGAATCGCGTGGCGATCACGCGCCCCGAGGCGATTCGGCTCGCGGACATTGCGGCTCGGCAGGTCGGCATTCCCGTCGATCGCGCGTGGCGCACCATCGTCTGGTTTCCGTCGCCAACGCTCGACAAGGAATTGCAGAAAAATCCGAAGCGCGGCGACGCATGGGACGACCCCGTTCTCGGCGGACGCCTCGACAACTATCGCGTCACCTACTACCACCTCACCAAAGACAAATACCCCGGCTACGGCAACGTCACCGTCGATGGCCGCACCGGCGAGATTCTCGGCGCGCGTTTGCGTTTGCGCGCCGAAGACGCGGGCGCGAATCCGATCGAGTCTCAACTGCGCGCCCGTGCCGATGCGTTCGTGAAATCGCGCGTCTTTCCCGCGGCGCCGTCGCCGAAATTCGAATCCGCGCGACCGACTGCATTGCGTGGACGCACCGACTGGATCTTTCGCTATCGCGTCGAGAGCCCGATGCGCATCGACGGCGTGGCCACGTATCTCTACGTCTTCTTCGCCGGCGATAAATTTGCGGGCTGGGACATCGGCGAGGAGTATCTCGACGGTCATCAATACTTCGGCGACAACGCCGGTGATTTCGCGAACCTGCTGATCGGTTTCGCGACGATGTTCATCGTCCTGCTGATTCTGCTCGTGATCTTTTTGAAGAAGTACCACGCGGGCGAAGTCGGAGTCGGTGCCGCGTCATTCCTCTTCTCGATCATGCTCGTGTTGCTGATCGCGGGCTCGCTGCTCATTCGCGTATCGGCATCCGAGGGAACGGGCATGGGATCGCTCGACGCGCGCACCACGTCGTACGCGATGATGGCGTTCAAGATCCTCTTCGCCGACATCCCCGCCGCGGTGCTGTTGTTCCTCGCGTGGGCTGTTGGTGAAAGCTACGCGGCAGAGCGATGGGGAGATCGCGTCGCGGCATTCGAAGCGATCATGCGTCGCGACGTGATGAACGCGACCGTCGGCCGCTCACTGATGCGCGGCGTGTTGTTCTCGCCGCTACTCGCCGCGGTCGCATTGGCCATCGGCATCATTCCGGTGCTCACCGGTCACGCGTACACATCGTGGAACGGCGGACCCGCGGCCGTGCTCACACTCGGTGGTCCGCTGCTCGTGATCTTCGGCTCCGCATCGAAGTCACTGCTCGTCTCCATCGGTGCGTTGCTGTTCGTGCTCGCGTGGACGCATCGCAAGCGCGTGTTGTGGCTCGGCATCATCGCGGCGATCGTGCTCGCGATCGTGGCTGGCACTGCAACGCCGCCGATTGAACCGACGTCGCTCTGCATGTTGTTCGGCTTCGGCGGAATCGTCACCGCCATCGCCATCTTCCTCGGCTACGACTTACTCACCGCCACCGTCGCGATGTTCGGCGGCATGCTCCTCACGAATTTCGCACCGCTGCTCAGCGTCGCGCGCGGCGAACTCGCGCAGGAAGTCTCCATCGCACTCGCGCTGCCGCTGTTGGTGCTCAGCGGCTGGGGCATCGCCGCACGGCTCACGCGTCGCGAAGTCGTTTACTCGCACGAAGACCTCGCGCCGCACGTGCGACGCATCATCGAGCGCGAGCGCGTGAAAGCGGAGATCGATGCCGCGAATCGCATTCAGGCCGCGCTGCTTCCTCTCGATACGCCGAATCTCGCGGGCGCCGCGGTCGCATCGCACTATCGCGCGGCGACGGAGATCGGCGGCGATTACTTCGACTTTCTGCAGCAGGAGTCGGGCGAGATCGGCATCGCGTTCGGCGACGTGTCGGGACACGGACTCACGAGCGGCATCGTGATGGCGATGGCGAAGAGCGCGCTGCTCGTGATCTTCGGCTCCGCATCGAAGTCACTGC
>JBQCJC010000744.1:0-6230 GCA_051953135.1 Thermoanaerobaculia bacterium
GGCGGTTTGTCGCTGTTAGGCGGCGGCGGTCAGGAGCTTCCAGCGGATTTTCCGAAGGAGTACATCCGCCGCTCGAGCATCCTCAATCCGAACGGCTTCACTCCCGCGCAGCTCGAAACGATCGGCGAAACGCTCGCCGGTGACTGGACCGGCCGTCTCGACAGCGAAGCGTCGCCGAACACCGACTACGCGCTGACCTACGGCAACACGTTCGGCCGCCTCGGCGTCGTGCTCTCCGCGGTCGCGAATCACGGTTACAACACGATCGACGAAATTCAGCGCTACTACGGCATCGAAGCCGGCGGCTCGCTCGTCGCGATCAATGACTACAACCTCACCACGATGCGCGAGAGCGCGAACAACGGCTTCGTCGGAAACCTCTCGTATCGCTTCAATGACAACAACCGCGTCTATCTGAACTCCGTGCTCACGCGCGATGCGTCGTCGGAAGATCGCTTCCAGGAAGGTCTGCAAACGAACTCCGGCGGCGACATTCGCGACTATCGCGTGCGCTATCAGCTCGAGCGCGTGTTGTCGACGCGCCTTCGCGGCGAGCACTCGATCTCCGGCATCGGCATCGGCAGCCTGCTCGAGTGGAACGTCGCGCACTCCGATGCGACGAACGATTCCGATCTGCGCGAGAACATTTATCGCGAATCGAATCCCGGCGTGTTCGAGATGCAGACCGGCTTCGCCGACTCCGGCAAGCTCGAATACTTCAATCTCGAAGACAACGTCGATCAGGGCGGCGTCAACTACTCGATCTTCTTCGCGCCGGAATCGGGCGCGTACTCGGGCACGTGGAAGTTCGGCGTCGATCGTCAGGATCGTACGCGCGACTTCGCCGCGCGCCGATTCCGCTTCGTGCCGGTGAGCTTGTCCGGCATGGATCTCACGCTCACTCCGGATGAGATTTACACCGTCGACAACATCAGCCCGCAACGCTTCGAGCTTCGTGAGAACACCGGCATCAATGACGCGTACGACGCGGAGCACACGGTCGACGCGGGCTTCGTGATGGGCGATGTGACGCGCGGCAGGATTCGCGTGATCGGCGGCGCGCGCTACGAGCATTCCGAGCAACGCGTGTCGACGTTCAATCCGTTCGACGTGAACAATCTCGTCGAGTCGGTGCGCAACAACAACGATCTGCTGCCGTCGCTGAACGTCGTTTATCAACTGCAGTCGCGCACGAACCTGCGTTTCGCCTACGGCCGCTCGTTGAATCGTCCTGAGTTCCGCGAGCTCAGTCCGTTCACGTTCACTGAAGTCGCGGGTGGACGTTCGGTCTCGGGAAATCCCGATCTGCAACAGGCCACGATCGATTCGTATGACGTGCGTTGGGAGATGTTCCCGTCGTCATCGGAAGTCATGGCCGCGAGTCTCTTCTACAAAAATCTCGACAAGCCGATCGAGCGCATCGTGCAGCCCACGACCGACTATCGCTTGTCGTACGTGAACGCCGATCAGGCGACGTTGTACGGCATCGAGCTCGAGTTCCGCCGTTCGCTCGAAACGATCTCGCCGGCGCTGCGTTTGTGGTCGGTCAACGCGAACTACGCGCACATCAAATCGTCGGTCGATATCGGCGAACAGCAGTTCTCGGTCGTGACGAATACCGAGCGTCCGCTGGAAGGGCAGTCGGACGACGTCGGCAATGTCGCGCTGCAGTTCTACCACCCGGCGTGGGGAACGATGTTCCGCGTGCTGGGTTCCTACAACGGCGAGCGCCTCGTCGAAGTCGGCGCGTTCGGATTGCCCGATACCTACGAATCCGCTTCGACCACATTCGACGTGGTCGTGTCCCAGAGCATTGCCTTCGCACGCGGTCTCGAGCTCAAGCTCGCGGCCACGAATCTGTTGGATGACAAGAAGGAGTTCGTCCAGGGGAACGCCATTCAAAGGCGCTACAACCCGGGCCGGAAGTTCTCACTCAGCATCAGCTACAGCCCGTTCTGATACCCGCTCCACTACAACCAGGAGGATTCATGAAAAGACTTTTGCTGTCTGTGGCCATTGGCCTGTTCAGTTTCTCGGTGCTTGCCGCTCCGGGAATGACTGAAGAGCGTGCGCAGTTCGCACGCCGCGCTCCGCTCACCGCTGCAATGATGAGCGAAGCCGTCGCGCAGGCGGAGCTCGCCGAAGTGAACGGCGCGCGCCCGATCGCGCTCATCGAGACGAACTACTACACGTTCAATCCAGGCGATCCTCTGCAGTTGCGCATCACCGTCGATCCGAATGGCTTCGGCGCACCGGTGACGATGTATCTCTATCGCGAGAACCGCACCACGGGCGAGCGCCGTTACTACACGGTGTCGGGTACGGCGCTCGGCGCCGGTGTGCAGCAGGATCTCTTCGGCTCGTCCGTCGGCCCGGTGCCGGTGTTCGTGCCGCGCCTGAACGACTTCGTGCTCTTCGGCACGGCGGATTCGAATCCGCTGAGCTGGGGTGTTGCGGGTGCGCTGGGCGGCTCGATCCCGACTCCGACCGGTGAGACCGGTCTCTATCAGTTCGTGCTCGAGATTCGCGACGCGGCCGGCAAGCGCGTGCTCGCGCGCTCGAATGCGATGTACTCGTACATCACCGGTACGGTCGATGTGAGCGGCACGATCACGACCAACACGACGTGGACCGCGGACAAGCGCTACACGCTGCACGAGTTCGTCGGCGTTGCTTCGCCGGCCACGCTCACGATTCAGCCGGGCACCGTGATTTATGGCGGCGACGGTCATGCGACGCTCTTCATTCAGCGCGGCGCGAAGATCAACGCTGACGGCACCGCGAAGCGTCCGATCATCTTCACGTCGCCGCAGAAGACCGGCAGCCGCGCGCAGAAGGACTGGGGCTCACTCGTCGTCCTCGGCAATGCGCCGATCAACGTCGCCGGCGGCCAGGCGTTCCTCGAAGGTCTCCCGAGCCAGGCGGCTTACTCCTACGGCGGCAACGACGCCGCGGACAACAGCGGTGTCATTCGCTACGTCCGCCTCGAGTTCGGCGGGTTCGAAATCGCAACCGCGCAGGAAATCAACGGCCTGACCCTCGGCGGCGTCGGCACCGGCACGCTCATCGACTACGTGCAGGTGCTCGAGAACAAAGACGACTGCCTCGAGTGGTTCGGTGGTACGGCGCGCGCGAAGCACATTCTCGGCATCAACTGCGCGGACGACGCGCTCGACACCGACTTCGGTACGCAGATGCAGGTGCAGTTCGCGGCTTTCATCAAGCGCGGCAACTACGACGAGAGCGACTCGAACATCTGGGCGGAAGCCGACAACGATGCCAACGGCAGCGCGGCGACGCCGGTCTCGAATCCGAACGTCTACAATGTCACGGCCGTGCGTGCGTCGAACAGCGCTGGCAACTTCGGCGCGGTTCTTCGCCGCAACACCGGCGGCAAGTACTACAACATCATCTCGCTCGGCACGAAGTTCGCGCCGGTCAACCTCCGCGATTCCGCGACCGTTGCGAACGCGAACTCCGGCACGCTCGTCCTCGACAACTCGATCCTCTTCGGTGACTTCACGGATGCAGTCGGCTTCGCGGGCCGCACGGATGGCGGTCAGACGCGCACGTTCGTGTTCGAGACCAACAAGCGCAACCGCAACGTCGATCCGATGCTCGCGATGGGCACGCCGTCGCTGCTCAAGAGCCTGATGCCGGATCTCGAGCCGCTCGCGAACTCGCCGGCGCTCGACGCCGACTTCGTTGCGCATCCGCCGGACAACGGCTTCTTCGAAGACGTCGATTACCAGGGCGCAATCGCACCGGGCCACAACTGGGTCCTCAGCGGCTGGGCGAATTTCTCGGACAACTAAGAGCGCACAGGGAGATCACCAATGATGAAACGCTCGATTGCAATTCTTTTCCTTTTCGCGCTCCTGCCGGTCGCGGCGTTCGCGCAGTCGTACAGCGCGCAGCTCACCGGCGCCGCGGAAGTGCCGGGTCCCGCGGACCCGGACGGTATCGGTTTCGCGGTCGTGACGATCGACGGAACGACGCTGCACTACAGCGTCTTCACGCAGAACATCGGTGTGCCGACCGCGGCGCACATCCACACGGGCGTCGCCGGTGTCGCCGGCAATCCGCTCGTCACGCTTGATGTCAACACATTGACCAACGGCACCGCGACGATCACCGCTGAGCAGGCGACGCAGATCAAAGCGAATCCGTCCGGCTTCTACGTCAACGTCCACACGGGCGAGTTCCCGAATGGCGCGATCCGCGGCCAGCTCGCGAGCACGACCAGCGGCGAAGGCACGATGACGTCGTACATCCCGGTCATCGGTAAGGTTGCGGGTCAGAACAACACGAACTTCGTGACCGACCTGCGCATCGTCAACAACGGCGGCGCGGTTGCGAACGTCACGCTCGATTACTTCGCGCAGAATCCGGCCGGACAGACCAACCCGACCGCAACGAAGAACGTCTCGGTGGCGCCGGGCGAGCAGAAGGTGCTCGACGATGTCGTCGGTGCCACGCTCAACGTCACGAGCGGTCTCGGTGGTCTGCGCATCAAGTCGGATCAGAATGTCGTCGCGTCGGCGCGCGTCATCAACGATCTGCGCGCCGCGGGCCTCGGCACCGCCGGCTTCGCGGTCGACGCCGATGACACGGCGGACACTGCCGGCGTGATCAGCTTCCTGTCGAACAACACCGACTACCGCACGAACGTCGGCTACTTCAACCCGAATGCGTCGGCGGTGAGCGCAACGTTCGTCGCGCGTCGTTCGACCGACGGCGCCGTCCTCGGCTCCAACACGCTCACGATCCCGGGCTACGCAATGGTGCAGCAGGGCGCGTTCGATCTGATTTCGGCAGTGCCGGCTTCGGATCGCACGCAGAACAACTACTACATCACCTGGACGTCCAACGCCCCGCTGTTCGTCTACGGCGCCGTCACCGACAACAAAACTGGCGACGCGGTCCTCAATCAGTAATTCACGATTCCGTAGTTCGTGAACGTCCCCTCTGTCGTTAGGCGGAGGGGACGTCTGCATTTGGGACGAGGTCGTTCAAAGCCCCCACAATCCTGACGCACTCTTCACGCGTGCTCCACACCGAGGCGGTACAAGCGGGGAGTGATCCAACGATTTCCGTTTTCCGATCGGCCGCGCTTGTGGGGTGTGGCGGTTTCGCATTATCAAGTCGAAGGCAACGATCCCTGCGATTGGACTGAGTGGGAACAACTCGGCAAGACGCGTGGGGAGCCGTGTGGCGAGGCATCGGATTCGTGGAATCGCTATGAAGACGATGCGAAGCTGGCGGCGAACATCGGCGCGAATGCATTTCGCTTTTCGATTTCGTGGAGCCGCGTCGAGCCGCGGCGTGGTGAATTCGACGAAGCGGTCTTAGAGCGTTACAGCCGATTTGTCGACGCGCTCATCGCGAACGATCTCGAGCCGGTCGTCACACTCTTTCATTACACGCATCCATTGTGGTTTCACGACAAAACGCCGTGGACCTCGACCGCGTCTGTGCTCGCGTTCAGCAGATTCGCGGGGCGCGTTGCCGCGGCGATCGGCGATCGCGTGAAATTCTGGGTCATCCTCAATGAGCCGCTCGTGTTTCTGCTCGCGGGGTATCTCGACGCGCAGATTCCGCCGGGATTATCGGATCCGCGCTCATTGAACAACGCGTTCGACAACATGCTCGCGGCGCATTGTGCGGCGGCAGGGGAGATTCGCGCGCGCAATAACCACGCGGCGTTCAGCATCGCCCACAACATGATGGGATTCGCACCCGAGCGCGAATCGAATCCGCTCGATGGGCTACTCGCGAAGACCGCGCATGCGATGTACAACCGCGGGATCATGGAAGCGTTCGCAACAGGACGCTGGAAGTTTCTGTTGCCGCCTACGACCGTATTGCGCGGACGTCGCGACGAATTACCGGCATGGCTGGACGCATTCGGAATTAACTTCTATTCGCGACTGCACCTGCGTTGTCCCGGCCGCACGCGCGTGATTGGCGATTTCGATTATCACGATCGCACCGGACTCGGCCTGACAGACAATGGCTGGGAAATCGCTCCTGAGATCCTTGGTCAACTGATTGACGAGGCGAGTACCGCGGGATTTCCACTCGTCATCACAGAGAACGGCCTCGCTGATGCCAGCGATCGATTTCGCGCCGATTTCATCCGCATGCATTACGACGAGATCGTCAAAGCAGAAGCGCGTGGGATTCCGATTCACGGCTATTTTCACTGGTCGCTGCTCGACAACTACGAG
>JBQCJC010000745.1:0-3358 GCA_051953135.1 Thermoanaerobaculia bacterium
CCCCCTCGGCGCGCGTTGATCCGCTCCGAACTGATGCAGCACGAGCGCGGTCGCGCGACTGTTTGCATCGACCTCGAACGTCACCTGCGCATCGACGGCTTTCAAAAAGAATTCACGCTCGCTCTCCGCGAACAACGGGAACTTCGGTTGCGCGGTGGCCTGTAAGAACAGCGAGCTCCCGTCTCGCGTGATCTCGATGACGAACGACGGCGCGAGCTGGTAGCGGCCAACGTAGCGCTCGAGACTCGCGGCATCGACCGCAATCTCCTTGCGCACCTTCGGCGCAGGCGCTTCCCCTTCGATGCGCTTGCCGGGCATGTGCCTTCCGTTCTGATGCAGCGTGAGCGATGGCGCGCGGCCATCGACATCCGCATCGAACGTGATTTGCGCGTCGACGACTTTGAGGAAGTATTCGCGATCGCTCTTCGGAAAGATCTCGAAGCGCGGCTGATTCGTGGCCTGCAGATAGAGATGATCGCCGTCGCGCGTGATCGTGAGCACGAAATTCGGCGCGAGCTCGTAGCGTCCGACGAGATGATCGAAGAGCTCCGGATTCGCCGAGACCTGCGTTTGCGCAATCGCGAGCGGCGCCGCCGGATCGAGCAGGTGACGGCCGATGTCGTCGATGCCGTTGCGCGTCGCGCTGTTCGACAACACGACCACACCGGTACGCGACTTCGGATCGAAGCCCATGTGTGAGCGGAAGCCGCCGGTGCCTCCGTTGTGCCACACGAGTTCATCGCCGCTCGCGGTCTTTGCGATGTGCCATCCGAGGGCGATGGTCATGCCGGTGCCCGCGGGACGTCGCGTGTGCAGCATCGACGTCATCGCAGGCTTGAGCGGCGAGGACTTCGTGTAGCCGAGGCATGCAGCGAGGAATGTGAGCATGTCATTCGCGGTCGAGCGCAATGCGCCTGCGCCCGCGAGCGCCGGAAGATCCCAGTGCTCCGCTGCTTTGCGCTCTTCGTTGTGACCCGTTGCAAAACGCGATTGCAGATTCGCCGGCACCGTCACAAACGTGTTCTTCATTCCGAGCGGCTCGGTGATGCGCTTGCGCACGAGCGTCGCGTAATCGAGCTTCGTGCGCAGCGTGAGGATGTGGCCGAGAAGACCCGCGCCGAGGTTCGAGTACTCGTACTCCGCACCCGGATCGCGCGGCAACTCGTAGTGCGAGAGGAAGTCGTACATCTTCTCGACCGTGTAGTCCGCGTACGGATTGTTCGGATTCGCGGGTGTGAGATTCGACGGTAATCGCGGCAATCCCGACGTGTGCGTTGCGAGATCGGCGAGCGTGATCGCCTTGCCATTGCGCTCCGGCAGCTTCACATCCGGCGGCAAATACTTCGCCGCCGGATCATCGAGCTTCACTTCGCCACGCTGGACCGCATCCGCGAGCAGCAACGCGGTGAACACTTTCGACATCGAACCGATCTCGAAGATCGTGTCGCCGTCGACGCTGTGTTTGCCGCTCGTGTCGAACGATCCGTACGACACGATGCGCCGCCTATGCTCGTCGATCACGCCGGCGACGATGCCGACGTCCTGCTTCTGCACGTCGATGCGATCGACGAGGATCTTGCGGATCTCCGCATCGCTCGGCGGCGTTGCGGCGAGTGCTGCAGTGGTGAGGAAGGTGAACAGCGCGAATGCGATCGTTTTCATCGGACGGATCGCATCATAGTCATTGCGCGCACCTGTTTACTGCACCAGTACCACCTTGATCTCCACGTCCTCGTCGTTCGCCTTCGCGACCATGCGCACGTGATCGACTTTGCGTCCGTTCCTGAAATCGAGCAACTCGTACGTGCCGCGCTTGTGCGCGCGATCGTTGAAGTCGACGACCTGCGCTTCACCGTTGTCGAACACGATCTCGGCGAAGTTGATCTGCGCGGAACCGCCGTCGATATCGAGCAACAGCTTCGTACCGCGGCGATCGACATCGAGTGAGAAGTCGGTCCAGCCTTCTTCGCGATCGAGTGTTTCACTCGATTCCCACGCACGTGCGCGTGCCGGTGGCAGCGATGCAATCGCAACCGCGGTGAATGCAATGGGCGAGAGATAAACACGCGGCGCAACGCGCACGACGGGACCGCGCACGACAACGTTCGGCATCGTGCGGCGGATGGGGAAGCCGGGATGCGTGTTCACGCGCACGCGCACCACGTTGCCGCGACGCGTTCGCACGCGCACGCGCGCTGCATCGGCAGTTGGTGCGAAGGGAATCAGCGTCGCGAGGATGAAGAGTCCGAGGAGGAAACGTCTCATGGTATTGCTCCTTTGCGTATTCGCTGAGTTGGACTCGCGCGACGGCGCACGCGTTTACACGCTTTACATGCGCGGCGTGCGTTTGCCGCGTGCGGCGGCGCGTTTCTTCGCGTCCTTCACCGGCTGTTTCGGCAGATGGCGAAGACCCATCCAGCCGATCGCGGTGATGTGTTGCACGACGTGATCGAGTGGGATCTTCTTGCCGTCGGCCGCCCACCATTGACCGACCTGCGTGACCATGCCGAGAAGCGCGTTCGCGTAGATCGGGGCAAGCTTGCGGTCGTAGCCCGCGCGTGCGAACTCGACGGAGAAAATCTCGCCGACGCGTTGCGCGAGATGATCGATGACGCGCGTCATGCCGCGGCGTGCGGCGCCGACCGGCGCCTCGCGCGTGAGCACCGCAAATCCCGCGGGCTCCGCCTGCAGATAGGTGAGGAACGCGATGACCGCGTGCTCGAATCGCTCGCGCGGCATGCCCTGCGACATCCCCTGCGTCACGCGATTGACGAGGTCATCCATTTCGCGCTCGACGATCGCCGCGTGGAGACCTTCTTTTCCGCCGAAATGCTCGTAGATGATCGGCTTCGTCACGCCGGCGCGGTTGGCGATGTCTTCGAGGGAAACGGCATCGAAGCCATGCGCGGCGAATACCGAACGTCCGACGGCCATGAGCTGCGCGCGACGCTCGGCGCCGGTAAGTCGTTTCTTCGTTGACATAGAACTTACTCCACGGTAACTTACCCGTGCGAAACTTACCAGTCGGTAAGAACCGCATGCCCACACGATGGGCATGCGAATGGTAGTGCCAGATCGCCGTATGAACGAAGAAATGCCGGACGCAGCGCGGAAGCCGTCGTGGCGCGGCGTGTTGCACCACTGGGCCGCGTACATCGCCCTCGGCGGCGGAATCGTGCTCGTGGCCATGTCGCCCTCCTGGCGCGCGACCGCGGCTTCGGCGGTTTACGCGCTGAGCCTCGTGCTGTTGTTCGCCGTCAGCGCGACCTATCACCGCGTGCAATGGTCGGAGAAGGCGCGCGCATGGATGCGCCGTGCCGATCACGCTTCGATCTTCGTGCTCATCGCCGGCACCTAC
>JBQCJC010000746.1:0-2659 GCA_051953135.1 Thermoanaerobaculia bacterium
TCCGCGAAGACCAAATATCCGTTACGGTCGCGCAACATCGCGATATCACGATTTCGTTGCAGCACGTTCCATTCGCTACCCTGCTTAGCCGAAAAAACGTTAGAAAACGCGAAAAATCCGCCACCGTAACGTGTCAGAAAGTGTCGGTACTCCTCCGGAAAACGCACATCAATCGCTTTTTCAGCATCTTCAACCTCCTCGTTTGATGCCGGAGGATCGGTCTCAAGAGCGAACCACCTAGGGTGACGCGAGCGAACGGAGTCGACCAAACCTTCAAACTCTGTTGCGTTCATCTTTACCCTCCGTTGTCGTAAATCCAATCAGGCAAAAGATCGTCCGCGCCTTCTTCACGCGCTCGATACCACCAATGAAGGCGTCGATCCTGTTCTCGCATCTCTCGCGTCACACCTTGGTTGTATTTATTCGGATGCAATTCAGGATTATTTCGATGCGCGTGAGGCGCCACCTCATGTATCCCCGAACCAGGCATTTGGTCGGCATGGTGAAGATCGGGCGAGCCCAAGCCGCGCGGCGGATGACCTAACAGCGCTTGCTTCAAGTCGTTAGTGGACCATTCACCTTCAATATGAACCGGCGGATCGTTAACACCGTACTTGACGCTTCTCTCGAGTACCTCTTCTGCGACTTCTTCGGCTGCTTCAGTCTCAGCAGATTTGAGTACGCTACGGACAGCCTTCCCACCGACCACTGGCAATACGGCAGCAACAACAGTGACAACGCGTGCTGTTTTCGTGAGGTGTTCGCCGGTTATAAGATCTTTACCGGTTATGACTTCTTGCGCATCTTTGGCATCTCCAACGAACGGAATCGATGACGCATATGTGCTAGCGGCATCGATAGAGTATGCGCGAAGGTTTGCGCTGACCTCCGAACCGAGTTCCCCAACGACCTGCGTACCTTGGTCAGTGTGACTGACCCGCTCAACGATCAGATCACGCAAGTGCATCGGAACTCGATCTGTTTCGAGACGTCGATACAACGCGCCGACGTTGCGATTCAACTTCACAAAGACTTGGCCGTAGTCCGTCTTCTTAAAATCGTCGCTGACGAAGACGCCCTTCAAAGAGACGGACGCTTTCCCGGTTGGATCTCTACGATTAACCGGATCACCACCAGCGAATGTATAAAGATTCCCACTGTCGACGTACCCAAGCGGATCGGGACTTAAGAACGTCCCTGTTGCTGGCGCATACCACCGCTCACGCACATACACCGCGCCATTCATGGGCTCCACAAACGGCAGCGCCTGGTATGCGTTGCCCTTACGCGTTTTTCACTTCAACTTCATGACTTGCTTGAAGTTGTTCCGTTCAATAGAAGTGAAAGGCCCGGACGCGAGTTTTCGGCTATCGAGTGCGACAACCGCCGTTACATGTTTCAAAGAGCAGAAGTTTGTGGCGTGGAGTGTAGCGTGAGTTGACGACGAACAAGTTTTTTCTTTAGCTGCAGCCCCCCGCCCTCGCGCCGTCATCGCGCTTGCAGCGTCTGCAGCGGCTAAAGAAAAAGCATGTGTGCAACCGCGTCGCCGGCGCTCCCGCCCACGTGCATCGCACGTGCTGCGCGAATGCGATCCGTCGCGATCACACGTTCACCGCTGGCGTGGCTGCCGGCTAATTGCAGCGTTGCGGTCCGTCGCAGCAACTGCAACATGCGCTCTGCAACTCGCACGCGTTTCGCGTCTGCAGCTGCTGCGCGGCCGAACGAAGCATTAGCCGGGCTTCGGTTCGTCGCCGCCGCACACGCGCCGCCCGCGCAACCCTTCTCGCCTCATGCGCAAAACAATGACGACGCGGCGAACCTGGCCGCACTCTTCCCCCTCGCTGTGCCGCGTGCGGCCGCCTCTGGCAGCCGCACCGCGCATTGCGCAGCGCGCGCGACCTCCACACACCTCCCTCGCGCGCACAAGCGCATGCGCGCGGCGCTTCCCCCTCCTACCCCCGCGCCGGCGGCACCGCTCACACCCGCGGCTCGATTGGTCGTCGCGTTTCGACGAGTAGCGACGCGAACGCAACATCGTCAAGTCCTCCGCCGCCCGAGCCGACTTGACGATGTTGCATTCGCATCGCTGTTCATTGAGTAAGCCGACGACCAACCGAGCCGCCGTGCCTCTGACCTCCCGAGCTTCTTTCGCTTCGTACACGCATTCGTGTGCACTCGATAAGAGCTCCAGAGTCTCGAGCGCGTCGCTCCGTCGTCCGTCGCTATAACACTTGCTCACGTGCCGCGAACGACGATCGTCAAGGCGGTGTGGGTGGTGGAGGCCGTGACGATCGTCGTTTTCGGCACGACTCGCCGCACGCGGCGGACGACGGAACGATGCGCGTGCCACTCGCGCGGGTGGGCGGGCGGAACGTTGTTCTACAGAACGACACGCCGGCCGAGTCACGCCGCCGCGGTGTCAGGCTAATGGGGTTTGATTAGCCTGCACCGCGCGGCGTGGCGAGTGCCGGCCATTCTGGCCTTACTCTCGCCGCGCTCAACTGCACAGCGCCACGCAACGCATTATCGACTCGCACTGCATGAGGTGGCGCTGTGTCAGTTGCAGTACGGCGTTTCTGTACGCACACAACTGCAACGCGCGAACGTTGAAGCAACGCGCGGCCGCACGGCGGAAGCGGCGGCGTAGTGCGTGGGGACG
>JBQCJC010000747.1:0-3244 GCA_051953135.1 Thermoanaerobaculia bacterium
GCCAGGCCATGATTCATCGGCGTCCAGTTCGATCCACTGGAGCTCGACTTGTAAAGACCCTTATTCGTGGCGATGTACATCGTCGACGGGGTGATTGTGTCGAATGCGATTTGCAAAACGCTTGTATTGGCGGGTAATCCGGTATTCAAAGGTTGCCAGGTCCCGCCATTGGAATTCACCCACAATCCTGTATCGAAGTAACCGGCGTAAATTGTCGCGGGCTTGATCGGATCATGAATGAGCGTCGCGACATTGCCGGGCTGTACCCCCGCGTTTGTGAAGGTCGACCAGGTCGTACCGCCGTCGACGGACTTTGCAAATTGGAGCTGATGCTGGGCATAAAGAATCGAGGGATTCTGCGGATCGATCGCAACGCCATTGACGTACACGCGATCGCCCGCGCGCGACCACGATGCGCCGCCATTCTCCGTGCGGAAAATGCCGTCCGAACCGTAGGTGTACGCAATCTGTGCGGACGCGGGATTCGTAACAATGCCTTCCGGCTCGAACGAGGTCCAGCCGGACATTTTGCTCGTCCAGCTGTTGCCATTGTTCACGGACTTGAGCAGCGACATCTCAGTGCTGACATAGAGCGTCGACGCCGACGTGGGATCGACCGCAAGGACCATCATGTAGGATTCGTCAGGCGTAATCTGGAGCCACGAGTTGCCGTCGTTGGTCGTGACGTACAGACCGCCGTTCGAGCCCCAATACACGTGGTTACTGACCCTGCTGATGGACGCGGCCTGCCAGTTGCCGCCATCCGGCATTCCGGAGGCGCCGCCGGATTTCTTTGTCCATGAATTACCGGCATCCGGCGAGAACCAGACGCCGTTCTGTGGCGTACCGGCCCAGACTTTTGACGGATTCTTAGGATCGATAGCGAGCGTATAGATCTTCGTAAACGGGATCTGCGCGCTGACTTTGTTCCACGATGTTCCACTGTCCGTCGATTTATAAACGCCGCCGCTCTGTGTGTCCGCGGAAGCGACATAGAGAATCGACGGATTGTTCGGATCGATCACCATGTCGTTCATGAATTTCATCGGCACAGTGAGTTGCGTGAAGGATTCGCCGCTATTCGTGCTTTTCCAAATCCCATCACTGTTCGCGCTGTAGACGATGGAGTTATTTTTCGGGTCAATGAGCAGAGTCCCGACACTGTAGGCGAACGAAAGTTTCGTCCAGTGCGATCCGCTGTCGACGGTCTTGTACATGCCGCCATTCGTGCCGAAGTAGACGACATTGGAGCTCACGGGATCGATGGCAATGCCACCGGCATTGGCGACGCTGCCTTCGATGCCGCGATTGATCGCATACCAGTGCTCGCCGCCGTCCCACGTTTTGAAAATGCCGCCGCCGGGCGAGCCTGCATAAAGAACATTTGAATTTTTCGGATCGACCACAATCGCGTTTGCATATCCCACCTCGGGACCCGAAGTCGTCCAGCGATTCGCCCCCGCGAACGCGGAGACAGTCATAAGCAAAGCAATGGCAGCCGACACCCATCGGTGATTCACGTCGTGTTTCCCTCCTCGATGAGTGCACAAGGTAAGGTTTCGACGGAATCGGAGGGTGTGGGAATTGCGGGGAAAACCGAGGGATGCGGATGCGGCCCGCACAAACATGCGGGCCGCCAGCGTCGCCTACTGCGTCACGCGCAACCGCACTGAGCCCACGGTCACAGTGCCCGCGCTAGCGCTCACCGTCGCCTCTTCTTCGGTACTGCGCGTCGGAACGAAATCGACATCGATCTCCGTCTGCGCATTCGCACCGATCTCCGCGAGTTGATCGGTCACGTCATAGAAGAGCAGCTTGTGTCCGCGCGGCGCGCCCGGGTGATGCGGCACGAGAATGTTGAAGTAATTGATCGTCGCGACGTACGTGCGTTTGTCGGGTGCGTCTTTGCGACTGATGTAAATGTCGTATGTGACGCCCGGACTGCCGCTGATGCGCACATCCTCGATCAACAACACTGTGCGTCCCGGCTCGATGTTTACGCCCTCGGGCATCGGCGCTTCCGGCGCTTCGAGCGTGATCGGCGATAACGGCACAGACAATGGCGCGCCGCGCAAAACCTGCTGCTGTTCATTCGACGCAGGACGCACTGGCGCTGCAACCGCCTCCGGCGTGATGCGTTGCGGCACGCAGTTCGTGACTTTGTCGTAGACGTAATCGATGCCACCGGGCTCGAAGAGTTGCGCAACGGTCATCGACACCGCGGCGCCGTTCTCATCGACGAAGTTCCATTTCTGCGAATAGAACGAGTCGGGTAAGCCGAGGTTTGCTTTGGCCCAGGCGAGCGTGATCGGTTTACCGTTCGCTTTGCGCGTCAGCCAGCATTGGAACAGACGATCGATGTTCGCGTGGTGCATGTAGAACACCGGATCGTTGCCCGCGACCGGCACGATACCGATGTCCGGCGCCTGACATCCAAAGCCGGTTCCACAATGCATCGAGCCGTGCGGCTGCATTTCGAGTGCGAACGAGAAATTGCGAAAGTCGCTGAACTTGAACGCCTGCACCGCGCTGCCGGTACCGGAACTGATTGCGGTGGTATTCGCATTGAGACCGGGAGTGCGGAATGTATCGACGAGCGTGTTGCTGCTCGCGACGCCGCGCATCATCGTCGGCAACGCGATGCCCGTGCCGCGCGGCCCGACATCATCGGGATAGTTCCAGTACGGCAGCGTGAAATTCGGATCGCCCGACGCTTTGCGCAGCGTGCGCTCGAAGTACTTGAGGTACATGCGATGCCAGGCGAAGAACTGCATGTTCGCCTGCGATGGTCCGGCGCTCGGATCCGAGTGCTGACACATGCCCCACACGTTGATGGTGATGCCGTCGTTCGGCAGCGTCGTGTCTTTGACGTGCGTGTAGTACGACTTGCACGTCGAGAACTGCGCGGGCGGCAATCCGGCGCAGATTTGTGAAGCCTGCGCTTTGAAGTCGGCCGCCGGTCCCGACGAATTCGGGCCGGTGCCGAAGTAGCCGTGCGTGTTCGCCCAGTACTGCCAGCTCGATCGATAGAGTTTGTTGGTTTTCGCGAGTGTGTCGCGACTCTTCATGGTGGCGACGGCTCGCTTCAACGCCGCGACGCGAGCCGGACTCTTCGCAAAGTCCGAGGCACTGATGCGCGTGAATTGCGCGGCGCTGTTGAGTGCGATCGAAAGGGATAGACAAACGACGATCCCGCGGGCCGAGGTTCTCATCTGCATGTCTCCTTTCTTCAGGAGGGACGGAA
>JBQCJC010000748.1:0-2273 GCA_051953135.1 Thermoanaerobaculia bacterium
ATGATCGTGACCGCGGTGTCGCCGAGTACGAACGGCTACTTCGAGATCTATCCCGCCGGCTTCACGCGACCGAATACCAGCACCGTGAGTTTCCGCGCGAACCGCACGCGCGCGAACAACACCGTGATGGCGCTCGGAACGAACGGAGAGATCGCGGTAGTGACGTCGATCGGCGGCGGGAACGCGCACCTGAGCATCGATGTAGTGGGATATTTCGAATGAGGTCTCCGTGGAGCGGCGGGCTCTTAGCCCGCCGGTGATCAATCATGCGGTGGGCTGAGACCCCACCGCTCCACTGAGCTACTTCGCTCCCACACTCGCCGCAAGCATCGACGGCTCTGCTTCGCGTTCCGTGTAGAAATCAACCAGCCCCGCGTAAATCGCTTCCGCGAGTTGCTGGCGATACTTCGTCGTCTTGATCAACTCGCGATCTTTGCGATTGCCGAGGTTGCAGACCTCGAGGAGAAGGCGCGTGGGGATTTGATTGTGGCGAATCACCGCCGGCACCCACTCCTTCCCGCTCTGGCGAATCACGTTGTCACGCACCGGCTGGAACGGATGCACCTTCAAACCCTTCTCGCCGAATGATTCGATGATCGACTCCGCGAGATCGCGCGACAAACCTTCGGCCACGAGCGCGTCCTGACGCGAATGCGTGACGCTCGGCTGCTCGCGCACTTCTTCGCGTGCGAGATAAATGTCGCCGTTCTTGCGATACGAGCCGGTCACGAAACTCGCGCCCGGGATGTACGCCATCGCGCCGCGCAGCGACGGATGCAGCGAGTCCGCGTGAATCGAGAGGAAGACCACCTTCTCCTTCGGAATGCCTTCCTTCATCGCGCGGCGGAAGATCGAGTTCGCGAGATACCAGCGCAGATTCACGCCGACCACCGGATCTTCGAGCACGTACTTCGGCGTCGTCAGCACGTAGTGATCGCGCACCGCCGGAAGCACATTCTTGTCCGCGATCGTGTAGCCGTTCGACTTCGACTTCGTCGTCATCGACACCATCGCGCTGCTCTTCTTCTCGAGCAACTGCTTGAGTCGTGCGGCCACGTCGTAGACGTACGTCGATTCCCAGACGTCGTCGTGCTCGGTGCCGGGATCGATACCGCCGTGTCCTGCATCGACGATCACGTGGACGCCGGCGAGACCTTTCGCGCGCGTGCGTTTCGCGACCTTCGCCGACTCGCGCTTCGTCTCTTCGCGAGCGACGCGCGTCGGATCACCCTGCGGCAGAAATTCGGGCAGCAGCAGATCCATCGGAATCTTCACCGGATACCCGACCGGAATCTGCGAGACGTCGTCGATCTCGTTGAACGCGACGATGCGATCGAGCACATCGTAGACATCCTTCGCGAAGACCCGGCCGGTGAATCGGATGGCGACCGATGAATACAGCGCCTCGCCTTTCTGCAGGCGATAGACGGCGAACGGCTCGGTCCCGTTGCGGTCGTACGTCAGCGCCGGTTGTCCGAGGGAGACCGTCGCAATCGCCTCCGGAACATTTTCATCCGTTGTTGCACGCTGAGTCGCATCGTCCGCGGGTTTCCGAACCTCTGCTGCCGTCTTCGGTGCATTCTCTTCCTCCGAGCTCCCGCCGAATGCGGCGGTGAGCAACCGTTTGGGAACGAGGATCACGTCACCTTTGCGGGTCGAGAGTCCCTGACTCGGATTGGCTTTGCGGATGAGAGTGTAGTTCGCACCGGAGCCGGTGAACCACTCGGCGATGTTCCAGAGCGACTCCCCTTCGATTCCGCGCGCACCGACGACGACATGTTTCCAGCCGCCGGCAGTGATGCTGTCTGTCGGAAAGAGTGTCTTGACGATGTCGCGCTGCAGATTCGTGCGCAACAACGCGAACGGCACGCGCACTTCGTCATCGTGCTTCAGCGTTTCATTCGCTTCATTCGCCGCGGCGATCTGTTCCCAGTTCGCCGCATCGCCCGTGACGCGCTTCGCAAGACGAGTCCACGCATCGCCCTTGTGCGGCTTCACGCGCACTTCGAGCTGGTAATCACGAGTGAGAATCGCGCGCAGCTCGGGCGTGATCTGAGCATTGGCAATCGCAGAGGTGGGAGTCGCGGCAAAGGAGCTCGCCGCCAGGAAAACCAGGAACAACCACACCCACCCATTACGCACGTCGTAAGTGTACACGCGCGGAAGGCTCGCGTCATCGCGTCAATCGATGACGGAGCGCCGGTGCCACACCGGCTGGATCGGCGGCGCCAACGCCGCCGTCAGGATTCACGCGCGAACGGCGGCGCGGCGCC
>JBQCJC010000749.1:0-2127 GCA_051953135.1 Thermoanaerobaculia bacterium
CGTCGTACTTGAAGCAATACCCGGCCAGGTCGAATTCAAGCGTATAGCTGCCACACCCGTAAACTGCTCCGTCGCTCGCATGCACGCATGCGCCGTCGATGTTGTAGATGCCTGCGATGCTGCTCCATTCTCCGCTTTCGCCGCGATACATCGCTGGTGCTGCGGCGGCGTTCGTAATCAGCCCTCCCGCAACCAACAATTCCCTTTGGCTCATGACGAAGTGCCACAGGCTCGTCATGCGCGGTTGTTCGTGATCCTTGAGAAACCCCGACCGTCGCCGAGTCTCGCCCGGCAGACGAACAACGTTTCTTAGCATCCGCACCTCGCCCGGTGCCGCCGCCGCTGAGTCACCGGATCGCTTCATCCCTTTGATAGGCACTGCGAACGAACTCCTAACGGCCAAGCGGCAGGCCCTTTACACGCAAACGAACTGGATGCTTTGTGCGACCAGCTCCGATGACGTCGATCGTTCTCGTGATGGAAGAGTCGAGATCGCTGAGCGCCTTCGCCGCTTCTTCAGTCCATCCGAAGCGCTTGAACATGAGGTGCGTTGCCGCATCTTCGAGAGCAACATCCCATCGCCGGCCAACGACCGATACGTCTGTTGGATTCTCAAGCGGAGAGCAGAGTTTCAGACCCTTTACGAGAAGCCAGCTCACATGCTCGCTGTCAGGCGTCGGGTGGACGTACAGACGTTCGCCCATTCGCACGCATGACTTCGGATAATCGCGGATGCCGTAGTCACGCGGCGCCGTCTCGTACGTGTCTTCGTCCACGAACTCCACGCGACGACGGCGTGCAAGTCCTTCGTCGGGCTCCGTGCCACTGTCGTCATACGTGTAAACCGAATCGATCGTCAGGCACCGTTCCGGAATGTCGAGCCACGCAACGTTTGCTTGCGTCTTCACGTGCCAGCGATCTCTAAGGCTATTGAAAAGGTTCAGGCGACGGCGTTCCGGCAGGAGCGTGCGCAGCACCATGAAGTCCTGCGCTTGATTGATGAAGTCCCTGCCGTCGTTCGCCGCGACCCACGCCGGATCGTTACTCGACAGATTTCCTGCGCGCATCATTAGTGCGCTCTGTAGCTCAGACAAGTTCATTCAACTCGCTTTAATGACCACGACAGAGAGCGTGCCGTTTGTGAGATTCACGTTTACGCCCGAGAGGTTGAAGAGCGTGACGTTCACCGTATTTGCGGACTGCACGCGACCACTCAGCCACAGGCCGTCTGTGAGGTTGATGTTGAAGGTGCATAGGACGAAATCGCCAAGCGCGGCGCCAGTGACGGTGACCGTTGTTGATGTGGACGCACCGCTCGCGACGTCAACTGGATCCCAGGACTTCGAAGCGAATAGCAGCTTTGCGACCGAGGCGGCGTTCGAATCGGCTCCGAACTTGACTGCGCCCGTGAACGTACTGCCCGTCAGCAAGGCATAGCGCGCGTCCGCTTCCGTTTGCGTGAGAAAGAATCCGTCGTAATCCGCTTGCTGCGGTGCCACCGCGCCCGTGCGTCCGTTAAACGATGTGACGCCCGTCGAGATGGACGCGATCGACGCCACCACGAAGGCTGTCGTCGCGAGCTGCGTCGTGTTCGTTCCTGTGACTGCTGTCGGAGCGGTCGGCACGCCCGACAGTGCAGGCGAAGCCAGTGGCGCTCTCGACGCAAGATCGGCTGTCAGGTTCGTGATATCGGACTGAGCGTGCGTGTGGCTCGTGTTTGCCTTTGTCGCGAGTCCGTTCTGAACGAACGCACAAGATGCCAGCTGCGTGGTGTTCGTTCCTGCCATCGCGGTTGGCGTCGTCGGCACACCAGATAGCGCTGGCGAAATGAGCGGCGCCTTAGCCGCGAGGTCGGCCACAAGGTTCGCGATGTCGGCCTGCGCGTGCGCATGAACAGCGCTCGCTTTGCCGTTTACTGTCGTGTGCAACGCCGTAAAATCGGCGAGCGGTGGATAGAAGGCTGCGTAATCTGCCGCGATCGGAGTGACCGCCCCATCACGACCGTTGAACGCGGTAATCCCCGCGATCTGCACTTGCCGGAATTTCGTTCCGTCAAATAGCAGCGATAGAACGCTTCCGGCAGGAACCTGTGCTGCCGTCGCAAGGTTTCCCGATGTGTTCGTTGAA
>JBQCJC010000750.1:0-2122 GCA_051953135.1 Thermoanaerobaculia bacterium
TCGACTGCAACCCCTCTTCACCGCGATCCATGAGCAGGCGCCCATATCCAGCCCACGAGTGCCCCCACGCCGCATGCTGACGATTGAGGCGTTTGTGCGCGCGATACCGAACGTCATCAAACGTCGACGCTGATGCGCCGATCCGGCCGCGATAAAGTTCGAAAAATCCCCGCGCCATCAGGTTCATCTCGATGAGCTGGTGATCGCCGGTTTTCTTCGCGGCCGCGACCGAATCGCCAAACGTACGCGCGCAATTCTTCCAGTCGCAGGTGGTGATGTACAAAACGGCCGAGGTGTAGCCGATGTGACCGAGACCGCCGAGGTCGTTGGTTTGGACGGCGAGTTGCCGCGCTTTTTCGTAATAACGCCGCGCGATGCGATTGAACCCGTGCCCGCTTGTGACCGCGCCGAAATTCGCATAGGTATGAATGCGCCCCGCGACGTCGTCGAGTCGTTCCGCGGCATTGACGGCGAGTAATCCCGACGCAAGCATCACGAGTTTCTCGTCCGTGTAATACCGCCCCTCGGAAAATTTCTGTGCCGCCATCGCCACATCGCGCAAAACGCTCTTATTGCCGCGCGAACGAACGGCCGCACGCGGCAGCAGGAAATGCGCCGACTGAATTGCCGCTTCCCCCGCGAGCCTCGCCTGCCAGCCGAGATTCGTTTTCGGCAATCGAATTCCGACTGCGCCGAGGCTTTCGCGTGCATGCGCGCTCGACGCCTGTAAATCGCCGAGCCCGAAATAGGCAAAGCACAATACGCGCTGCCAGTGCGCGTGCCGCTCGCCATCCCGTGAGTCATCCAGCGCAATGGCGCGATTCATTAAATCGATCGCTTCGCGACACGCACCGGTGCCGACCGCCGTTTCCGCAGCGCGCGCGTAATAGTCAATTGCCTTACGATGCAGCCCGGCGGCATCACAATGACGCGCGAGCTCGGCGTCATTCCGAATCTCGCGACGCTCCAGAACATCGACCGCACGTCGATGCAAATCGCGGCGACGCGCGTCCTCAATGTGCTCGTAAGCACCTTCGCGAAGTTTGTCGTGAGCAAAGCGGGCGCCGTGCGCCGTTGGCTCGAATACCTGTTGTTCGACCAGCTCCGCGACGGCATCGAGCGCATCGAGCTCGCCTTCTCCACTGACCACAATGAATTCGGATTCCGCCGATTCGCGGCCTAACACTGCTGCAGCTTCAGCGACGCGACGCGCCAGTGGCGACAAACGCTCCAGTCGCTTGACCACGAGATCGCGAATCGTTCCCGGCAATCCGAGGTTTGCGTAAGACTGGTCTCTTCTGAGAGCGATGTGCCAGCGACCGTTTTCGCGGTACAGCAGTTGTTCCGCAACGGCGGAACGGAGGTACTCCGCAATGAAGAACGGATTCCCTTCCGTCTGTGCGGCGAGGAACTGCAGAAAGCTCGGCGGCGCATCCGGCGTCGCAAGCATCGATTTCACGACTGCCGAAATGCTGTCGTCATCCAGCCGGCCTAACGGCACGTGAATGACATGCGGATTCGCGAGCAACGCTCGTAATTCCGGCCCGGCCTCGTCGGCGCGGTACGTACCGAGAATCGCCAGCGGGATATTCGCAAAGAAATCCGGACCAAGCGTCGCGAGAAAGCGCAGCGTGACTTCATCGGCCCATTGCAGGTCATCGAGAATCAGCAGGAGCGAATGCTCGCGCGCAAATGCGACCAGTGTTTCCGCGAGATCCGCGAATAAACGACGATTGACGAGCTCCGGCGCCAGCGTTTCGCCGCTGTCATCGAGTGCCGCGAGCGAAGGATCGAGTCCGCGCAATACGGGTAATCGCGCGCCCAGCACGCGCTCTGTGACGTCCGCGCGCCCGCGACAACGATCCGCGATCTCGCGCAACAACGCGCGCAATGGATGCAATGGCGCACCGCCAACAGGATCGCACTCACCGGTAATGACATCGACGTTCTGCATCGCCGCTTCGCGCGCAATGACCGCGGCCACGGATGTCTTGCCAATGCCACTGACGCCGCCGAGAGCGAGGAATGAGCCTTGATCGCGATGTAGAGCGCGAATGCGCGGACTCGCCGCTTCCACGGTTTCATTGCGGCCAACAATTTCAGGTCGATACAAATACGGCGA
>JBQCJC010000751.1:0-2502 GCA_051953135.1 Thermoanaerobaculia bacterium
GGCGCCGCGCCCGCGTTTCTGCGTGACGGCGGCGAAGGCGCCGCCGATCCAGCCGGCGATGGCGCCGGCGTTCCTTAGTGTGGTTCCGCGATGAACCGGTATCCCACCCATGGCTCCGTCACGATGAACCGCGGCGACGACGGATCGGGCTCGATCTTTTTGCGGAGAGAGCTCATGTGCACGCGCACCGTATCGGGCGTCGTGCCGGGCGCGTCGGGCCAGACGCGGCGGATGATGTGATCGGTGAACAGCGGCTTCCCCGCGTTTGTCGCGAGCAATTCCAGCAGCGCGTACTCGGTGCGGGTGAGATGAATCTCTCGATCGTCGCGCGTCACGCGGCGGCGATCGAGATCGAGCACCAACGTATCGAACGACAGCAGCTTCGTTGCGCTCATCGTGCGGCGAAGTTGTGCGCGAACACGTGCAAGTAGTTCTGCGACCGAGAACGGCTTCGTCACGAAATCGTCGGCGCCGAGATCGAGCGCGCGAATCTTGTCGGCATCTTCACCGCGCACGGACAGCACGAGAATCGGCGTCAGCGTTTTCGCGCGAATCGCGCTGATCAACTCGAATCCATCCGAGCGCGGCATCGAGAGATCGGTCAGCACGAGATCGGGACCATGAGTCTCGAACGTGCGCACGCCGTCGAGGCCATCGCTTGCCGTGACCGTGTTGTATCCGGCAGCGCGCAATTCGCGATCGAGGGAGTTGCGGATGGAGGGATCGTCGTCGACGACGAGCACGACCGGCGCGAGTGTCATGAAGCCTCCGTGAGTTGCGGCAGCGGCGCGGCCGGCACGTCGAGACGCGCAATCGCACCGCCGCCGGGTCGCGGAGTGAGCGCGATGGTGCCGCCGTTCGCGGCGGCGAGGCCTCGCGCGATCTCGAGTCCGAGTCCACGCTGCGCGACATCGCTCACGATGTCCGCGTTGCCGGTGGGAACGCCGGGTCCGCGATCGAGCACCTCGATGCGCACGCGCGATGCGTCTTCCGGGTGAATGCGCGCGGTGAGCTCGATCGCCGCATTCGGCGGCGAGACGCGATGCGCGTTCTCGATGAGATTCACGAGGATCTCGAGCGTGAGCGCGGGATCGACATTCGCATCGGGACAATCATCGTCGACGCGAATCGAGACCGGTCGCGATTCGAACACGAGCGGCAGGTTCTCACGCGCCGCGCGAAAAAGATCGGCGGGCGGCGTCGGTTCGCGACGCGGTTTTGATTTGCCTGCTTCGAGACGGGCCATGGCGAGAAGGTTGTCGATGCGGCGATGCAGTCGCGACGTTTCGTCGGCGATGCCATTCACGGCGGTCTTCAATTCGTCATCCATCGCCGCCTTGCGTCGCAGCGCTTCGGTTTGAATCGTGATCGCGGTGAGTGGCGTGGTGAGATCGTGCGAGATCGCGCGCAGCAGGGAGGTCTTCAACGTTTCACTTTCGCGCAGCGCTTCGATGTGCGCGCTCTCTTCGACAAATCGTTCGCGCTCGATGGCGAGACTGACGAGTCGTGCCGCCGATGCGAGTGCGGCGACGGAGGCGTCCGTGCCGCGTGCGACGAACGCGCCGTTGATCTTCGTGCCGACGAGCAGCGGAAGATAGACGTCGCGGCCGAGGGGCGAGGGGATTTCGAGCGGCTCTTTGTGGCGACCGATGCCCGCGATGAGATCTTCGATTTCATCAGGCTTATCGCCGTTCCACCAGACAACATGTTGACGATACGGACTGCCTTCGAAGAGCACGAGACCGCCTTCGCGCGCGCCGAGGAGTGCGAGTGCGCGGCCGGAGGCTTCGCCGAGCGCGGGCACGCCGGTGTTCGCGGTGAAGAGCTCGACGCTGAGTCCGTAGAGTGACGTGAGCTCTTTGCGACGGCGCTCCGCCTGCTCCGCTTGCACGCGCGCGGCGATGACGAGACGACTGACGACGACCGACGTGACGAGAAACGCGGCGAGTGCGATCCAGTTCGCGGTTTCGTGAATCGTGAAGGTGTAGAGCGGCGGAAAGAAGTAGAAGTTGTAGCAGAGCGTCGCGACGACGGACGTGATCATGCCGCCGAGGAGACCGGCGCGCAGCGATGCGAGCAGAACGATGACGAGATAGACGAAGCCGATGGCGCTCGGATTGAGCTCGGTTGCGCGGCCTGCGATCGTCACGAGTGCGGTTCCCGCGAGTGCAAGGAGGATCGGGACGATGGTGCGAAGTCGCGACATCGAGATACGGATAACACGAAATCGATGAGGAACGAGCTTAAGAGATCCGGAAGACGTCTAACGACGACCGCACCGACGAAGTAGCCGTACGTGCCTTCAGCGAAGCAACCTACGCTAGCCCATCCGCGCTTGGCATCGAACGACGACCGCACCGACGAAGTAGCCGTACGTGCCTTCAGCGAAGCAACCTACGCTGCCGGCCGTGGCGGCCCGGCCGGGCCCGCGGGCCAGCGCGGGGCTGAATACGCCAGCGTGTGGAAAAACAAAAAACAAAAGAAAGTGATATTAACGGTGTT